>DATLIL010000802.1:0-8902 GCA_035539475.1 Polyangiaceae bacterium | reverse complement strand
GCCGCCCAGAAGTCCTAACGCACTACGCCGCCTGCTCTCTCTTTCACGGCACCGTCGCGATCGGCTGCGCGGGCGGCGCGGTCAACGCACCACGAGGGTCGGCGCGCGACCGGGCCGCCCGCGCAGCCGATCGCGACGGTGCCGTGAAAGAGAGAGCAGGCGGCGTAGTGCGTTAGGACTTCTGGGCGGCGAGCGTGTCGGCCAGGAGGTAGAGCAGGGGGTCGAGATCCTGGTGCGTGACAGCGCTGACCAGGTGCAGGGTGATGCCGCGCTTGGCGAACTCGTCCTTGAGGGCGGGGTAGGCTGCCTGGACCTCGGGAAGATCGGCCTTGGTCATGGCCACGATCTCGGGGCGCTCTGCCAGCGCGGGATCGAAATTGGCGAGCTCGGCGCGGATGACGTCGTAGTCGGTGAGGGGATCGCGCCCGGGCTCGTCGGCGGCGACGGTGATGAGGTGCAGGAGGACGCGCGTGCGCTCGAGGTGCTTCAGGAAGCGGATACCGAGACCAGCGCCCTCGCTGGCGCCGGGGATGAGCCCCGGGATGTCGGCGATGACGAAGCTGCGTCCGAGTCCGTCGCGTGTATCGCCGAACGAGACCACGCCGAGGTGAGGGACGAGCGTCGTGAACGGGTAGTCGGCGACCTTGGGCCGCGCACGGCTGACCGAGCTGATGAAGGTGCTCTTGCCCACGTTCGGGAAACCGAGCAGGCCGACGTCGGCCATGACCTTGAGCTCGAGACGTAGCTCGCGCTTCTCGCCGGGCTCACCGGGATCCTTGCGTCGTGGTGCGCGGTCGACGGAGGTCGCGAAGTGCTTGTTGCCTCGCCCGCCAGCGCCGCCCTTGGCCACGATCAGGCGGTCGGCGTGCTGGAGCAGCTCACCGATCTTTTCGCCGCTGTCGCCGTCGAAGACCACGGTCCCGACCGGGACGAAGAGCTCCTCGTCACGGCCGGCGCGACCGTAGCAGTCGCTGCCCATACCGTGCTGGCCGTGAACGGCGCGCACGACCCGCTGGTGGGTGAGATCGTGCAGGGTACCCAGACCCTCGCGCGCGACGAGCACGATGTTGCCGCCGCGGCCGCCGTCGCCGCCCGCGGGTCCGCCGAACGGCACGGACTTTTCGCGACGGAAAGCCGCGCAGCCGTTGCCGCCGTCGCCCGCCTCTACGCGGAGCTCACACTCATCAATGAAACGCACGCGCCAGGCCTAGCACAGTTGCTAGGAGCCGAGGGGCCCGAGGGCCGAGCTCACGAGCGCGGGGGCTTCATCGGCAGCACGCTCACGGTGCGGCGGCCGGTGACCTTGGGGCGCTTGGCGTTGTCGAAGGCGTCGAGGGCCGAGAGCGTGGCTTCCAGGCCGCACTCGAGGGCCGCGGATTCCTGGAAGACGTCGGGCACGCGGGCCAGCTTGAGCACGGTGTTCTTCGGCAGATCGATCTCGCGCTCGCAGAACGTCTCGAATGAGTTGTAGCCCTTGGCGTCGTAGAGCTTCTCCTCACAGATGTTCTTGAGCAGGAGGCCCATCTCGAAGAAGCCGCCGGTCAGGTTCTTGCGCAGCACGCGGATGCGGCCGAGCGCCTGATGCAGGCGGGAGATGCGTTCCTTGATCTCTTCGGCTTGCTCGGGCGTGCGCAGGGTGGCTCGCGCGCTGCCCGGGCGGGGCGGTTCACGCATCCGCTGCTGGGCCTCGGCGGCCTGCTTGGCTGCGTGGCGTGCGGCCCAGGGGGCGGCGCCGCGCAGGCTGAATTTGCGTTTGCCTCCGCCCGCGGCATCCTCCTCCGGGGCCGGCATCGTTTTCGATGCGCCCTTGGGGGGAGGGGTGCTGCGACGGCTCATGCCGCTCGGCGGAGGAAGACTCTTCACCTTGGGTTGAGCCGAGGCTTTCGCGCTCGTCTTTCCCCTGGACTTCTTGGTGGTGCTGGCCATGCTTGAGGCTCGAAAGCGGGCTGTGCCCGGACAAGCTCGAGCCGGAGCCTATAATAATGTCGCGCGCGTTACCAACTCTCGGGGTCTCTCGCCGCCATGACCGAGCCTGACGCACCCGTTTCCGCCGGAAAATCCAGGCTTCAGGGTGCGACCGGCAACGGCTCGCCAGGCCACTCCCCGGGCGGCGCCGCCGGCGTTGGCTCCGATCCGCCGCAGTCCAGCGGGCCGCCGAGCATGATGCCGCCCTCGATGCAGCGCGTGGCGGTGGTGGTCAACGGTCGCGCCAAGAACGTCACCCAGGAGGTGATCTCCACGCTCGACCAGATCCTCAGCGGCGGTGACCTCTTCGTCTCGCGCAGCCTGGAAGACGCGCGCGAGATCGCCAAGACGCTCGTCGTCCGTGGCTATGACACCGTGCTCACCGGCGGGGGTGACGGCACCTTCACGGTGATGGTGACCGAGATCGTGCGCGAGGCGCGGCGGCGCAACGCGCGCGTTCCGCGCCTTGGCCTGCTCAAGCTCGGCACCGGTAACGCTCTCGCGTGGGTGGTGGGCGCGAGCGACTTCAAGGACGGCGAAGCCGAAGCAGACATTCGCCGCCTGACCACCGAGCTCGGCAGCCGGCCGGTGCGCTTCGTCGAGGTCGAGGGTTACATCACGCCCTTCTGCGGGCTCGGTGCCGACGCCGAGGTGCTCTCCGACTACGTCAAGGTGAAGACGGCGCTGGGTAAAACTCCGCTCAAGCGCGTGGCGAGCGGACCGGTCAGCTATGCCGTCGCCGCCGTGACGCGCTCACTGCCCGGCTACGTCTTCCGGCGCATGCCCCACTGCCGGGTCATCAACACGGGGGGCGACGCCTACCGGGTCGGACCCAAGGGCAGCCTGGTCGGGCGCCCCATCGCCCAGGGACAGGTCATCTACGAGGGACCGATGCGCCTCTGCGCCCTCGGTACAATCCCGTACTTCGGCTACGGCTTTCGAGTGTTTCCTTATGCCGATGAGCGGCCAGATCGCATGCACTTGCGCGTGGCGACGATCTCGCCGCTCGAGTTCGTCGGACACTTCAAGAACATCTGGAAGGGTGACTACGAAAACCCCGAGAGTTTATTCGACTTTCTGGTCGAATCAGTGCTCGTGGAAACGGACCCGGCGGTCGCCTTTCAGATCGGCGGCGATCCCTACGGAACCCGCTCCCAGCTGACGGCTCAGCTCTCGCCCACCACCATTCAGCTCGTCGACTTCTACGCGCCGCCCAGGGCCGACGGATGAGGCCCGGACGTTGGGTCGGGCTGCTGCTGGTCGCCGCGCCGTCCCTGGTCGCGGCAGATGAATTGGCGTTCACCGCCGCTCTCTCCTGCCAGCCCGCGCTCGACTCGGGGCGGCTCGTCTGCAACGTCGACTATCGAAGCACTTCCGGAGCTCGCATCGTCTGGGCCGACGTCGTGATCACCCGTGCTCCTTCCATCGTGCGACCGCTGCGCGCACGGGCGAGCGCGACGCTCGAGCGTGACGGGGCGAGCGGCCGTGCCGCCATCGCGCTCGTCTCGACCCCCGCCCGCGACGGCGCCGCGAGCGGTCCGATCAGCGTGCGCGCCCGCGCCGTGGTCTGTGGCAACGGGGAGGCCGACGCCGGGGGGTGTACGCCGATCCAGCGCGAGCTCAACGCCGAGCTCACACTGCCGTGAACTTGCCCCGATTTTGCGATCCTCGCTAACGCTCCTCGTATGAACCTCCCGGGTCGTCTGAAGCTGACCACGCTCGGCGATCTGCTCGGTGATCTGCACCGCGCGAAGGCCAGCGGAGTGCTCGAGCTGTTCGAGCTCGACGGCTTCAACGCGGGACGCTGTCACCGGATCTTCCTCGACGCTGGCCTGGTCGACGGCGTCGACAGCTCGCTGCCCTCACCAAGGCTGGGAGAGCTCCTGGTACGTGAAGGGTTCCTGACGCTGGACGGCGTGCGCACGCTCTTGCGGCGCCTGGTGGAGGAGCCCGACAAGAAGGCGGGCCAGATCCTGCTCAGCGAACGTCTGCTCGATACCGGCCTGCTCCAGGCCGCGCTGCGGGCCCAGCTGCGCAGCAAGCTCGACGGCCTGTTCCGGCTACCCGATGCGCGCGTGCGTTTTCACGTGCGTCGCCCGCGCGACAGCGAGCGGCCGTCGCCGCTCACTCCGCGCGAGTTCTTGTTCGGACGACCTCGCGCGCGTGCCCGCTCGCAAGCTCGCTCGGAGAGGAGGCCGCCGGAGCTGTCAGCGTCGGCCGACGCACAGCAACGAGCGGCCTACCGCGAGCTCGGACTCGAGCCCGGCACCGACGCCGAGACGCTGCGTCGGACATTCCGCAAGCTCGCCGCCTCGCACCACCCCGACCGCTATCCGCGCGCCTCGTCGCGCGAGAAGGAGCTCCTCGCCCAGCGCTTCTCGCGCATCAGCGAGGCGTACCACCGCTTGGCGCGCTGAGGCTCTGCACGAGCGCCGGGAGCTCGTGCAACGTCGATAGCAGGTGATGTGGCTCGGCCGCGAGCAAGCGCTCGACGGCCTGGATGCCGCCGCGCACGCCGACGGTGATGGAGCCGGCGGCATGGCCAGCGAGCACGTCCTGCGGGCCGTCACCGACCATCAAGAGCTCGGCCGGGGGCAGCCCGAGCTCGCGCGCGAGGTGGAGCAGGGGAGCGGGGTGCGGCTTCTTTTCCGGTAGATCGCCTCCGGCGTTGATCGCCCGGAAGTACGGCTTGAGCGCGAGGCCTTCCAGAACGGCAAGCGTCGTGCGCCGCGGCTTGTTGGTGCAGATCGCGAGCGGTAGCTCCGCGAGCGCCGCCAGCGCTTCGGCCGCGCCGGGCATCAGCGGCGTCTGATCCGTGGGGTGAGCGGCGTAGTAGTCGAGAAAGGCCTCGAGCAGCTGGCTGACCCGCGGGTCCTCTTCGGCCAGGCCCGCCGCGCGCGAAAGGAGCGCACGAGCCCCGTCGCCGACGAAGGCTTCGACCTGCGCCAGGGGCAGGGTCTCGAGGCCGTGCGTCGCGAGCGCGTGGTTACAGGCGGTGGCGATATCTCGGCGCGAATCGATGAGCGTGCCGTCGAGGTCGAAGACGATGGCGCTTATTTTCATGTGATGATTGTTTACCCGGCCTGGCGATGGACCGCGCGGCCGACGAAGAACGGCCCCATGTGGTCCATGTACTCTGCAGTCTGTTTCGTCTGACGCATGGCCTGCACCACGTGCGAGAGCGGGTGCAGCTCCTTGCCGATCAGGCCGATCACGAAGTCGTTGTCGTTCGCGTCGAGGCCGTGGCAGGCGAGGCGTACGTCGTGGGCGAAATCGGCTCCGGCGTAGCTGCGGCCGATCATGCCGTGCTCGCGCATGATGCCGCCCTTTTCGCGGGGCTCGAGCCGTTCGAAGCCGCCGATCCGGCGCAGCGGATACCAGACCGCCCAGGGCCAGGCCTCGTTCAGCACGGTCTCGCGCGGCCTGTTCAGCAGCCAGTACTCGAGATCCGTCTCGAACCCGGTCGAGTAGGTGCGGCCGATCATCGTCAGGGGCTCGCGCAGGCGCAGCGCTCGGCGCAGCTTGGCGTCGCCCAGCGCCGGACGCAGCTTGTCGACGAAATCGAGAGGCTGTTCGCTGAAGCTCAGCACGGCGAACCCACCAGGATGAGTGACGTCCTCGTAGATGACCGCGCCGGTACCGCCCTTGCCGACGGCATCGCGCAAGAGGCCGAGGGCCTCGCTCGTGCCGACGTCGTCGGCGGCCTCGAACGCCAGGAGCTGCATGAACAGCCGGCGGTCGAGGATCTGCGGCTTGCCGTCCCGTTCTGCGCCACGCTCGCGGATGTCGAGCTCGGCCTGGGCCTCGTGGGCGTGTCCAGTCATGGGGCCTGGAATACACCGTTTTCGCGCAGAGGGCTCGTTCTGATAAGCTCCGCCGCCCTTGTCGCGCTCCACTCTTCCGCCCCCCGCCGAAGCTTCCTCCCCGCTGGTCGTGCCCACGGCTGCCCTGGCCCACCCGCTGCCCGCCGGGATGCGCGATCTTCTGCCCACGGACGCCCGCGCCCAGAGCAACCTGGTGCGGCAGATTTTGGGCTGCTTCGAGCTCTACGGCTACGAGCTCGTGATCCTGCCCGTGTTCGAGTACGCCGAGGTGCTGGAGCGGGGCCTCGGCACGCTGGAGTCATCCGAGGTGCTGCGCTTCGTGGAGCCCGAGACGGGCGCCGTCGTGGCGCTGCGTCCCGATATGACACCGCAGGTGGCGCGGCTGCTGTCGACCCGGCTGGCCGACGCTCCGTTGCCGGCGCGCCTCTGTTACCAGGGTTCGGTGCTGCGGCGCCGCCGCGAGCGCGCCCGCCGCCACCGCCAGATCATGCAGGCAGGGATCGAGCTCGTGGGCAGCCCCGGACTGGGCGGCGATCTCGAGATCCTGACCGTGGCCAGCGCCGTGATGCGCGCCGCAGGCCTCACCGAGTTCGTCATCGATCTCGGGCACGCCGGTATCACCACCGCGCTGCTCTCCGGGCTCTCTCCCGAGAGTGTGCCCGGGATCGTCGAAGCCCTGGCAGTGCGCGATCAGCGCGAAGCTGTCGCGCGTGCCAAGCGCGCAGGCCTCCGGAGCAAGGCGCTCGATGCCGTCGGCGGTCTGCTCGATCTCCATGGCGGCGAGGAAGTCTTTGCCGAGGCGCAGAAGGTGTTCGCAGGAACGCCGGCGGCTGACGCGGTGGCCGAGCTGCGCGCGCTGTGGGACGCCGCCACGACTCAGGCTCTGGCCCCGAAGCTCATCGTCGATCTGGCCGAGACGCGCGACTTTGCCTACTACACGGGCACCGTCTTTCACGTCCACGCGCGCGGTCCCGGCCAACCGATCGGCGCGGGCGGCCGCTACGACGGGCTCTACGAACGGTTCGGCAGCTCGCGGCCTGCGGCAGGCTTTGCATTCAGACTGGACGACCTGCGCTGGGCGCTCGAGAGCGCGGGCGTGTTTCAGCCAGCCGAGGCCAAGGTGCTGATCGATCCGAGCTGCGCGGAGCTGTGCCTCGCGCTTCGTCAGCGTGGCGTCGGCTGCGCCGTGGCGCCGGCGGGTGACGCCCGGGCCTACGCCGCCGTCTGGCGTTACAGCCACCTGGTCGAGCCGGGAGACGGCGCACCGGATCTGGTCGATTTGACGAGTGGAAAACGCAGCGCCTTACCCTCGGATCCGCCGGCGGCGGCGACTACGGTCGCCGGCCTGGTTGCTCCGCGCCCCGCTCGGGAGTAGGCCCTCCTCCGCGGGTGCGCCCGAAGTGCGCCCGCAAGCGAAACGCAAAAGATGTCATCCGTTGTGATCGTAGGCGCCCAGTGGGGCGACGAAGGTAAAGGCAAGATCGTCGACATCTACACGGAGTTCGCCGACGTCGTCGTGCGCTACGCCGGTGGCCCGAACGCCGGGCACACGCTGGTCGTGGGCGACGACAAGATCGTCGTGCGACTCCTGCCGAGCGGCATCCTGCGCGAGTCCACGCTGTGCGTGCTCGGGCAGGGCATGGTGGTCGACGCCGCCGTTCTGATCTCGGAGATCGACGAGCTCCGCCGCCGTGGGCACCAGCGCCTGGACGAGCGCCTGGTGCTGAGCGATCGCGCGCACCTGATCTTGCCGTATCACATCCTGGTCGACACCCTGCGCGAGAACGCGGCCGGTGAGGCCAAGGCGCTCGGCACGACCAAGAAGGGTATCGGTCCGGCTTACGAGGACAAGGTGCGCCGCACGGGCGTGCGCGCCGGCGATCTGCGCGACCTCAAGCGCCTCGAGTCGCGCATCGAAGCGGCGCTCGAAGCGTGGAAGCCAGTCATCGTCTCGCTCGGCGGCCAGGTGCCCGACGTCAAGGGCGTGCTGGCAGAGCTCGCGCAGAGCGCAGAGCGGCTGGTCCCGCTGCTGGGCGAGACGTCGCGACTCGTGGACGCCGCGGTGCGCTCCGGCAAGCGCGTGATGTTCGAGGGGGCGCAGGGCACCTTGCTCGACGTCGATCACGGCACCTATCCCTTCGTCACGTCGAGCTCCGCCGTGTCGGGCGGCGCCGCGATCGGTGCGGGCATCGGCCCCAACCGCATCAACACCGTGATCGGCATCACCAAGGCTTACACCACGCGCGTCGGTGCCGGTCCGTTTCCGACCGAGCTCACCGACGCCGACGGCAAGCACCTGCGCGAGGTCGGCGCCGAGTTCGGCTCGGTCACTGGCCGTCCGCGGCGCACTGGCTGGCTCGACCTGCCGGCGCTGCGCTACGCCGCCCGCGTCAACGGCTTCGACGGTCTGGCACTGACCAAGCTCGACGTGCTCACCGGGCTCTCGCGAATCAAGGTCTGCGTGGCGTACGACACGCCGTCGGGTCGCACCGAGGATCTCCCCATCGATCTGGTGGACCAGCCACACCTGCTCAAGCCGGTGTACGAGGAGCACAGCGGCTGGAGCGAGCGGCTCGAGGGTGCCCGCGTGCTCGACGAGCTGCCGGCCACGGCCCGCGCATATATCCGCTACATCGAAGAGGCAGCCGGCGTGCCGGTCTTCCTCGTCAGCGTCGGCCCCCGCCGGTCCGAGACGATCGTGCTGCACAACCCCTTCGTCGGTCGCGCAGCAGCCCCTTGAGGTAGACTAGGGCGCATGCCGGCCCTCGGCCTCGCGCTCGCGTTCGTGCTCGCTGATGCGAGCAGTACGTTGATCGCGGCCGCGACGTCGAGCCCGCGCCCGCCCGAGTGCGCGAGCGCCGCCGCGGCGCAGGAGCCGGAGTTCTGGGCCAGGGCGCGCAGCGCCGACCGCGCGCCGTACTGCGTGGCCCTGGCTCGCGCCCACACGCGTCTCGGCCGCTTGCCGGCGGAGGCGCTCACGCTCGCCGAGCGCGCGCAGGAGCTCGTGCCCTCGTCGCGGGCAGCCCAGATCCTGCGCGCCAGGGCACTCGTCCGTCTGGGGCGAGGCAGTGAAGCCTGGACGCTGCTCGGTCCGCTGCTGGGCAAGCCGGGTG
>DATLIL010000801.1:0-6483 GCA_035539475.1 Polyangiaceae bacterium | reverse complement strand
GCGCTTCCTCCTGACGCTGTGGATCGACCACCGCGCCCGCGTCGTCGAGCTCTATTCCGCCCGCGAGCTCCGCCCCGAAGCCCGCGCCGAGCTCGAAGCCTCCCTGCTCGGCCCCAAGAAGTGACGAGTCACCCTGCCCGGGGGAGTGGGTTGGGAACACATCGTGCTCGCCGCCTGCCGCATCGTCCGCCTCTCGTACCGCGTGCCACCAGCCGGCTTGCCCGTCAGTGCCCCGTGTCGCACCGATACTCGGCCGGCCCTGACCAAGAGCGCGTGATGTTGCAGAAGAAACTGACGACGCCACGGTCGACGTCACGAGCTACACCGTACACCGAGGCAGCGATCCGGCACCTGGCCCCCACCGTGGCTGCCGCCGAGTAACGACGGCAGCCACGCGCGTAGGCGTTAGTGTGACAACTTCCAGAGCACGGCCTGCACCTCAGCCAGCCTGCGCAGCGCCGCTTCGACGTGTTCTTGCTTGACGTAGCCCCACGCCGCCGCGAGCCGCAGTGCGGCGCGTGTTTCGTTGGTGCTACCCGCGGCCGAGAAGAAGCGCGAGCGCCGCGTACCTGCATCCGAGTATTCGCCCTCGCCAATATTCAAGACCATCGAGTTCGCTGCGCGGAGCAGCTGATCTGCGAGCGATCCATGCGCCGGATGCGCGGTAGCAGCGGGCGCAGCTCCGTGATGATGGAGTGAGCGACTTCAGCGACTTTGAGAGACATGATGTGCCTTTCCGGCCGTGTTCGTTCGGCCAAGAGGAACACGTCGGCGCGCGCAGGCGGAGTCCAGGCTGCCGCAGGCACCGGCGCAGCCGGCGGAGCGCCGCAGGCGCGAACGGCCTGGACGCCGCCGAGCACGCTGGCACGATCGAACAGCCGAACGAACGCAAGAGCCGTAAAGAGAGTTCGTCGCCATCGCCGTGCAGCGGTCGGACCTCTCAGCGACGGCCGTAGGGGCAACGCGCGTAGCGCGGCCCCGATCTCAAGCTCAGAGGCAACGCGCGCAGCGCGGCCGATCCCGCGGCGCCGTCGTCACCGCCGCTGGCGCTGGCCCCGGCACTGTCTACCCGCCGCTGCCTGCCGTCACCGGCACGGGCACTGTCACTTCTGGGGGCGGGACCAGCGCCGTGTAGCGCGGCAGGCTGTGGGCACGCGGTGTTCCCAACAACCAGCCCCAACAGGGGCTAGCGCGAGGGCGGCCTCGAGAACATCGCGCTCTCGAGCACGATGCCCCGCGAGCGAAGCACCTCGGCGACGTGGGGCACGGCGCCGCTCGGCACGAACGAGCCTTCGATGGATCCGCCGGCGGCGGTGCGATCGCTGACGAAGGTGAAGACGTCCTGGGTGTGGACGTTTTCCGCGGAAGCGCCGACCATTTCGGCCACTTTCAGCACGCGGTAGCGGCCGTCGCGCAGACGCGCGACCTCGACGCAGAGCTCGAACGACGACGACAGTGTCTCGCGAGCCGCGGGCGAGCTCACGCCTTCGCTGGTGAGCGACGCGACCAACCGTGTCAGGCCACGGCTCAGGCTGGGCGCGACGCACAGTCCGATCAGACCGTCGGCGCCGTCGGCGACCGCCTCCATCGTGCTCGAGACCAGCGCGCCCGAGGAGAGCTCCACGAGCAGGCGTGCATTGGGCAAGCGCGCGGCCATGCGCACGGCGCGCTTCAGCTCCTGACCGGGTAACTCCGAGTCCACGCGCGAGACGGTGCCCGTGGGCGGCGCGAAGCTGCCGCAGACCCAGACCGGCGTGCCGTCGGTGGCAGCGAGCGCCAGCGCGCTCAGCATCTGCTCGCACCCGCCGTCGCGAGCGCCGACGATCAGGATGTTGAGACGAGCGGCCACGCACTGCTGCAAGAGCGTCGCGATGGCGCGCGAAACGGTGCCGCGGCGCACGAGCTCGTCGAGCGACGTCGCCACCGCACGTGGCCTGCGCAGGAGCGCGACGGCGTTGCCGGTCGGCGCCAGCACCGCCTCGAGCTTGAGGCCGTCGCCGAGCGAGCGTTCGATCGTCGTCTCGCCAGGTCGCAGCGCGGCACCGCCGTTCTCGCACAAGCGCGAGATGGCCCAGCGCAGCGCCGTCTCCGACGAGAACCCGCCCTCTACGGCCTTCTGCGAGCCGCGCGTGACCACGATGCGGTCGAAGCGCAACACGCCGATTTCATTGACGTTCGGGTCGCGCACCAGGTCGGCAAGCGGCCCCAGATCGAGGAGCTCGGCCCGCGCGGCGCGCATGACCTTGTCGGCATCGATGTTGGCGCCGGCCTGTGCGGCACCCCAGGCCTCGCGAATGAGCTCGTCGACACTGGCGCGCAAACCGGAGTCGGCGGAGCGCCCGAGATCGCTCGGTGACAGTCGCGCCGCCACCTGCCCGACCACCATGTTGACGACGTCCCGCATGCCCGTCGTCTCTTCGAGCAAGAAGTCTTCTTGAGTGGCTCGACCCACGCTGGACGGCTCGACTGCCATCGACGGCGTGACGCGCTGACTGTCGCCCTGCAGCGGACTCGACGCGGGCACGCGCGGCGGCGCGGGGACCTGTAACGACTCGACCGCCGCAGGCTCGGCCGAGGGCCGCACCGAGCCGCTCGTGATTTCGTTGTGCTCGCGGCTGCTCTCTTCGTCGCCCGTGTGCGCGCCTGCCGGCAGCTCGATGCGCAGCACGAAGTCGCCGATGTAGATGCGATCACCCTCGCGCACGATCGTCGCCTGAGTGATGCGACGACGGTTCACGTAAGTACCGTTCGTGCTGTTCAGGTCGGTGACGATGAAACGACCGTCACGATACAAGAGTCGCGCGTGACGCTTGGAGACGTTGCCCTTCGGCAACATCAAGTCATTGCCCTGCACGCGGCCGACACTGATCTCTGAAGCTTCGAATACTTCGCGCCGCTCGGCGCCGCCCTTCTCGTGGATCACCACGGCGAAGACGGGCGCTTTGGCACTCGAGGTCGGCGAAATCACAGCAGAATAACGATCGCCAACCGGGCGCCCTCATGTCAACGCGCGTCTGGCCCAATCGGCAAAAAGCCTCAGTCTTGGCCCGGCGACCCGCGCCCTGGCTGGCAGGACGGAGCCGAACGGGATGGCGGAAGGGGCGGCCCGCGGGCCCCCCTTCTACCCCTCTCCTCACCCCTGGTTCAGCCCCCGGAGACCTCGGCCTCTGCCTTCACGTCGTTGGTGACCAGCGCGAGCAGCTCGCCCGCAAGGGCCATCACGTCGCGTTCGGAGAGCCCACCTGCGCGGACCTCGCGATAGATGTTCTTGGCGAGGACAGAGACCGTTCGCTCGTCGATCTTGGTGGCCTGGTGTTCTTGTACTTCTGCCATGATTGAATTTGGGGCTGGAAAAACCCAACCTCGCGCGCCCCGATATCCAAGAATGGTGCCTAACTCGAGAACGGCATCCAGACCATAAAAAACCCGAGCATCTGAGCAGTCGCGCGTAGCTCACTTCGCACCGCGTGGCCCTCGAGGTGCGAAGACGGACAGCGTCGTACGCAGCGTGAGAAACTGGTTAGACCAGTAAGCACGGGTTTTCGAGGACAAATCTCGTCGCCCCGAGCCGAACTGGTCTGACCGGTCAGCGCGCGGACGGATAGGACTGTACGAGCTGCTTCTCGGGGCGTTCGACCGCCGAGAGTTGGCTCGTGATGAGCTCGCGTCCGTCGTCACCGAAGTACAGCGCCTCGCCCGGCTCGGGCGGCGCCAGCGAAGGGACGGCGGCCCCGTTCTGGTGGAACTTGACCCCGCCGGTGAGGCGCCGGTTCACAGCCAGGTGCGAGGCGAGCCAGCGACCCGTCTTGCGATCGCGCACGGCGACGCAGACGTCCTCTCGGAAGTGATACTCGGTGTTTCGCGTCACGTACATGCGGTGCACGCGTCGGTCGGGACCCTGGTACCTGTTTCGCATCGGGGGGCTTCCTCCAGTCGCCATTTGAAGGCGAAGCAGCGAACCCGGCCAAATTTCGCGGAGCGCCGCCGGCGGCCAGCGCGAACTTGCGCAAGTACTTGGTTAAACGGCGCAGATCGCAGGGATCTTGTTCAGGAGCCTGTCCGGCGGCTTACGATTTCGTCGTTGCACACCGCTCACCTCGCCTCGAGGGCCGTGACGCGCCTCATCTCGTCTCGAGCCCTGCGCCCGAATCGACGCCGAGGTGCGCGATGAAACGCAAGCCACGCGGGCCGGGTCTGAAGAAGACGGGCGCCGTCGCCCTGATCCACTCACGCACGATGGAGCTCTTGCAGTCGACCGACTACGGCTGGCGCGAGCTGTTCGAGAGCGCCGACGTGATGAGCGAAGGCGCAACCCGCAGCGAACCCGACGGCAAGAAGTACTACGGCTCGACCAGCGTGCTCTTGCCGCTCGTCTCCAAGGGCGGTCGCGTGCCGGACGCTCAGGCCGACGCCATCGCCAACGTCGTCGCTCGTGATCCCCACGCGCGGCTCCGCGCCGTACGCATCGCTTGCGTCGAGGCACAGGTGCGCTCCATCGCGCCGATCGGTCGCGTACGCGCCGAGCTGTTCGTGCGTCGCGACAGCCGCGGCATTCGTGTCGACGTCGAGGTCGAGGCCAACGTCTTCGAAGGACACGAAGCGCGTCCGCCGCACGAGCAGCCCACGCCCAGCAAGCGGTCGTCGCGTGCTTCCTGAGCGAGCGACCCCTGCTCCCGTCGCAAAGTGCGCACGGCCCGAGCAGGAACATTACACGGGCGGCGTCAATAGCATTCCTTTCCAGGTAGCTCGCTGGTCCGCAGCGCGTGTGCATCGCTTTCATGACACGCGCACGCGATCGCCAAAGACAGGACAATCGCCGTTGGCTAGGCGTCCGGCGGTGGGACGCTTGACAGCAAAGCGTGCGCAGAAGAATTGATGGACCCTGTTTCTAGAGCAATGAAGATGGGTCGCAGAAAGCGTCGCGACGACAAGATCATCCACGTCGTGTTTGGCCCCGGTGGCGGCCGCGTGGAACGCAAGGAAGAGCGTCCGCTCCGGGACGACTTCGCCGCGCTCGGCCGCGAGCCGTTGACCGATTTCTTTTCGCGCAGCGAGATCTCTCGTCTGCTCGGCATCACGCCCACGCGCTTGCGCACGCTCGATCGCGCCGGCGTCGTCTCGCCCACCGGCCGGCGTCTTGGGCGTCGCGCCTACACCTTCTCCGATCTGATCGCGCTGCGCACCGCGCAGTCGTTGCTCGAGCGCAAGGTCAGGCTGCGCGACGTGACGCGCGCCGTCGCCGTGCTCAAGCGCTCGCTGCCCAAGGTGACGCGCCCGCTGCAGGAGCTGCGCATCGTGTCCGACGGCCAGCGCGTGGTGGTGCGCACGCACGACGGCGCCTTCGAGCCGCTCACCGGCCAGATGCTGCTCGACTTCGAGGTGCGCGCGCTGCGCGACGACGTCGTGCGCGTGCTCCGTCCTTCCGCAGGTCGCGAGCGCTCGCGCACGGCCTACGAGCTCTACCTGCGCGCGAGCCAGCTCGATGAAGATCCCGTCACGATGGATGAGGCCGAGCGCCTCTACCGCGAGGCCGTCGGTCTCGACCCGTGGCTGGCCATCGCCTACACGAACCTCGGCAACATCCGCTTCCGCCGTCAGGACGCCGACACCGCCGAAAAGTTCTACAGAAAAGCCCTGGAAATCGACGCGCGACAGCCCGAGGCCCAGTACAACCTCGGCTACGTCACGCTCGAGCGCGGCAATCCCGAAGGCAGCATCCCGCTCTTCCTCGGCGCCATCCAGTCCGACCCCAAGTTCGCCGACGCCTACTTCAACCTGGCCATGGCCTACGAGCAGGTCGGCGAATCGCAGAAGGCTCGGCCGTACTGGAAGAACTATATCCAGCTCGAGCCCACCGGGACCTGGACAGAAATAGCCAAGCGTCACCTGTGAGCGGCTACGCCGCTCACAGGTCTGGTTTCTCGCGGGCTGCGCCCGCTGCTCGGCGAGCGCTGCGCGCTCGCCTCGCGGGAGTTTGTATTTTGCCGAGTGCCTGCGCATAGCGCCTGGCCTTCCGGGCGTACTGTGAGAAAGCCGCGCCTGTTCGGTCAGTTTGTCGTGACTCGCCTCTCTCGTTCCGATCGAGATCTGTTCTTCCAAGACCCGCGATGTCGTGTCGGCTCGGCCGCTGACGCGACCTCGCAGAACGTTGTAACGGCACCTTGGCTCAAGGTGTCTTCCCACGACGGTCGTAGACGTCAGGCACCCGTTCCGCGTCTTCTTTGGAAGCGTGAGACGAGGGAGCCGTAGAACGTTGTTCGCACGTTGCGCGAGGCTCGCCACATACTGACGTCCACCCGCTCATTGGCGTCTTCCATCCGTACCGTCAGGCAGGCTTGAGCCGCAGAACGTCGTTCGCGCGTTGCGCGAGGCTCGCGTCAGCGAGCCGAGCTGGAACCACGCGTGGGTCTTGTCCAAACCAGATCACGATCCGCGAATGAGACCGGAGTCACGACAAGCTGACCGAACAGGCGCCGGCTGCTG
>DATLIL010000800.1:0-2943 GCA_035539475.1 Polyangiaceae bacterium | reverse complement strand
GAGCTGCACGATCTTGTAGTCAGCGTCCTTCATGGGGTTGTCGAGCGGCATGGCGAAGGCGATGCCGGGACGGAACCAGCTCTTCTCGCCGACCTTGAAGTGCACGCGCGGACCGACCGCGAACGTCGTGGTGTCGCGCAGTGTCGCCTCCTCGTAGGTCGCGTTGCCGCCCTCGATGGTCTTGGGCGTCGACAGCCAGCGCTGATGGCGAATTTCGGCGCCCAGCGAGAGCTGCGGGATGAAGAAGTAGCCGAGGTGAAGGCCAGCGGTGAAGTTGGTCTTCGAAGAGTCGGAGTTCGGCAGGTCCTCGCCCTTCACGCGCATCAGCTGCAGCAAGGTCGCTTCGACCTGCGCGGTGAAGCCGCCGTTGACGTAGGCGAAGCCGACGCCGGGAAAGATGGTGAAGTCGTTGACCGCGAACATGGCGTTGTCCATGGCCGAGCGCGCGCGGATGCCGGCGGCGTTCGCGGCTACCGTGTCGACATCGGGATCGTCACCGCCGCCCGTACCGATCGGAACGGTCAAGCCGAGGAACAGCGCCAGCTTCAGCTCCGGGCTGAGCTTGATGGCGTACGTGCCGCCGACGACCGGGTTGATGAAGCTCGAGCCCGACTGTGGAGCCGGCGCGGGTGCGTCCGGAGGCGAGTTCGACACGAAGCCGAGCCGGACCATCGGCGCGAACGACTCGCCGATTTTGTAGCTGAAGAGGAGCATCGACGCGATCGTCGAGGCCGACTCGTCGTTGACCGGGTTCTTGTAGAACGCGAAGGCGGTGTCCGAGCGCAGCACGGTGCCGGCCACGACCGGACGCAGCTGCCAGGGCAGCGAGTAGGGCGGCGGCTTGGGCTTGCCGGCCTCCGGCGGCGCTGTGACTGGGGTTTCCGCGGGCGGCACAGCTTCGGCGGGCGCGGCTTCGGCGGGCGCAGGAGCGGCTTCGGCGGCCGGGGCTGGCGCGGGCTCGGCGGCGGGCGGCGCGGCCTCTGCGGGCGGCGCGGCCTCTGCGGGCGGTGGGTCCTGGGCGAGAGCCGTGGCGCTGGCGAGCAGGACCGAGGAAGCGATCAGGAGAGCGTGGGTTTTGGCGGAAGCAGAAGTTGGGATCATGTTCGTTCGATTCAATCAATGGGTGAGGATGGAGGACGAAGAGTTGCTCGAGCCGGACGACTGGCGCCGTTCGAGCGTGCGCATGAGTGCAACGACCAGCGGTCCCATCTTTGGGTTCTCCGGGACGACGTGCGCCCGGACTCCGTGTGCACGCAGCGCGGCCTCGCAGGTGGGACCGACCGCGCCGACGACCATGTTCTCGTTCAGGACTCGAACCAGCTCGCGCGCGAGCCCGACCTTCTCGGCGCAGCTGTACAAGACGCGAAACTGGACCTGGCAGGTGATGGCGAGGGCCGCGATCTCGCCGCGTACCATCTGCCCGACGAGCTCCTCCAGTCGCTCGGTCTTGTCCGTGGGTGCCCAGCGATAGAGGTAGAGCTCCTGGAGCTGGGCTCCGCGCGCGATCAGAGTTTCGGATAGGGTCTCGCTGCGCTCGCCGTAGTGCAGGACGATCACGCGCCGACCGAGCAGCTCGAGGCCGGAAAGAGCGTCGATCAGCTCCGCCGAGGTGAACGGCTCACGCGCGGTGAGCGTGGGGGCAACGCCGAAGCCGCGCAGCGCGGCCGTGGGCTTGGGTCCGCGCGCGACGGTGGTCAGGCGCTTGAGCGCAGCCACGAGCTCCGAGCGACGCCCGAGCTGCTCCGCGGTTTCGAACAGCAGTGAAACGGCGACCCCGGTCATGAACACGACGAGCTCGTGCCGATCCGCCGTGAGCTCCTCGATCAGCCGGCGTGCAGATTCAGTGCTCTGCTCGGGGCACTCGCGCATCGCCGGAACGCACAGCGGTTCGCCGCCGTGTTTCTCGACGAGGCGAGCGAGCTCCAGACTCATGCGCGACTCGAGTAGCGCCACGAGCGGACGCATCAAACAAAACTCCTGTTCGTTTTCGCTCGGCTCTGTTTGTCGTGATGTCGCATCACGTGAGCACATGTCGCAAGGCATGTGCCACGACGCTCACAGTGCGCGGTTTGCCGAAGATCTGGAGCTGCGAAACCTGCTCGTTACGAGCTGTTCGCGGGAACGTGCGACAAGCTCGTCGGGCGTTCGCGCTTACTCGACAGCTTTGTCGCTCGGCGTCGGCACCCTTTCGAAGATGCTCTCCAGCGTTCGCGCGCGCGCGCGACACCTCCCCCGAGGAGTGATGAAAGAGCCGCTCTACTCGCGGAAGCGGGAGCTCGAAATCCCGTACTTTTGCGCCTTGTAACGCACGATGCGCTCGGTCGTGCCGAGCTCGCGCGCGGCGCGCGCGGCGTTGCCCTTGGCTCGGCGCAGCGCCTCTTCGATCATCTGTTTCTCGAGTCGAGCCACGGCGTCGCCCAGAGTTTGAGTCTCATCGGAAGGCTGCGGCTCCGAAGCGCGCAAAGTTTCCGGTAAGTGTCGGTCGTGCACGACGAATCCGTCGCACACGACCACCGCGCGCTCGATCACGTTCGAGAGCTCGCGCACGTTGCCAGGCCAGGAGTAAGCGGCCAGCACCTCGAGCGCGCCGCTCGACAGACGCGAGATGCGGCGTCGATGTTCGGTGGCGTACTTGCCGAGGAAATAGTCGGCCAGCGCCGGTATGTCGGCGCGCCGTTCACGCAGCGGAGGCAACGTGATGGTGAAGACGTTCAGGCGGTAGTACAGGTCTTCACGAAAGGTGCCGCTGGCAACGGCGCGTTCCATGTCCCTGTTGGTGGCCACGATCAAGCGCACGTCGCTGTGCAGCGTCTCCACGCCGCCCAGACGCTCGAACTCGCGAGTCTGCAGCACACGCAGGAGCTTGGCTTGCGTGGTCAGCGGTAGCTCGCCGACCTCGTCGAGAAATAGCGTGCCGCCCTGGGCCAGCTCGAAGCGGCCCTT
>DATLIL010000799.1:0-16473 GCA_035539475.1 Polyangiaceae bacterium | reverse complement strand
TGCGTGTGCTGCACGCCTTCACGCGCGACCCGAGGGTGCCGCAGACCTACGCCGGCTTCATGCAAGAGCAACGGCGCCTGTTCCGCCTGTTCGAAGCCGACCGCCCGATGTGGCGCCGCTAGGCGCTCACTGGGGACAGAGGGTGCCGTCGTCGAGGCAGGCGTCCCACTCGTCGTACGCAGCCCCGTAGATCGCAGCATCGAGGTCGTCCGTGTAGAGCTCGAAGTAGCGGGTGCGGGTTGACCCAGGACGTGAGCGCCTGAAACATGATGAACGTCTCTTCCGACGCACGCTTCAACAGCTTGCCCTGCTACAGATCTCGGGCCGAACATCCTGGTGGAGCTGCCGTCGAGCCGTGGCACGAAATGCGAGGCGAGGTTCGCGGTGAAGTCGAGCGCGGCGTCGACGAGGCTGAAGTCGTAGACGCCAGGCTCCGTCTCGAGCTCGGACCAGCGCAAGCGCAGCGTGAAACCGTTGACGAAGGAGTGGTCGCGGAGCCCGTTCGTGGTCTTGTCACCCAGCGCGTAGAGGCCGGCGGGCCCCCAGAGGGGCGCTTCTAGCTGGACGAGCGGAGCGTGCCCGCTGCTCGGCGCCGTCGCGCTGAAAAGCGCCAGCGCCAGACCCAGTCGCCACGTGCCCACGACGCTCGTCACGGCGCGGATAATCGTCGGGGAAGGGGCGAGCGAAGTAACGGCTCGGTGACAATCAGTCGACCGACGAGAAGCGGTCGAGCACGCAACGGGGAGCGTCACCACGTGACCTGGCGGCTTCGTAGAGCTTCCAGGCTGACGGCATGCGCTTCTCCAGGTCGTGGATGCGCGACTCGCTCGAGGGATGCGTCGAGAGGAACTCGGGAGGGGAACCGCCTTCGGCCGCCGCCATGTTCTGCCAGAGCTGCACCGCCCCGCGCGGGTCGAAGCCGGCGCGGGCCATGTACTCGAGCCCGACCACGTCTGCCTCGGACTCCTGGGTCCGACCGAAGGGCATGAGCACGCCGAACTGCGCGCCGATGCCCAGCGCGGCCATGGCGACGTCGTGGGTCGTTCCCTCGCTGCCCAGCGCCGCGCTCGCTGCCGTCATGCCGCCCTCGGCGAGGAGCGTTTGCGAGACCCGCTCGTTGCTGTGGTGCTGGGTCACGTGAGCGATCTCGTGCCCAAGCACGGCCGCCAGCTGGTCCTGCGTCTTCGCCACGCCCAGCATGCCCGTGTAGACGCCGATCTTTCTGCCGGGCAAAGCGAAGGCGTTGGCTTCCTTGCTTTCGAAGACGACGATTTCCCACTGCGCCGTCTTGGCGTTGTTCGCGTCCAAGAGAGCGTGAGCGACGCAGGTCACGTAGTTATTCGTTCTCGGGGCGGTGTCGATGGGCTCTTCCTTCTTCATCGCCGTGAAGGCCTGTTGACCCATCGCACTCAGCTCGTCCTCCGGCAAGAGGATGAGCTGCTTTCGGCCGGTGGCAGTCGTGGCGCACGCCACGCCGAGCAGAGCGCTCACCCAGAAGAGAGCTTTGAACTCGGACGCTATCAGCTGCATCTTCGAAGCTTAGCGCCTGCACACCGAGCTGGACGCCACGCGCCGCCACTCGCGCGCTCGACATGAGTGCCTGTTGCGTGTCGCCTCGTCGCGCGGAGGGGTTTCCGTGGCGTGACAGATCCGGCTCGAGCAATTTCACGGCGCAACTTCACGCGGATCCGAAGCCATGTACACTCCGCGCCCATGGCAGCCGAACATGGCGCAAGCAATCTGGTTCAGGTCGTGGCTCTGCTCGGCGCGGCGGTGGTCGGCGTCCCGCTGTTTCGCCGGCTAGGTCTCGGCTCCGTTCTCGGCTACCTCGCGGCCGGCGTCGCCATCGGTCCGTTCGGCCTCCGCCTGCTCACGGAGCCCGCGTCGATCCTGCACGTGGCCGAGCTCGGCGTCGTGATGTTTCTCTTCATCATCGGGCTCGAGATGCGGCCGTCGCACCTCTGGCACATGCGCCGCCAGATCTTCGGCCTGGGCGCGCTGCAGATCGCCGTCTGCACGGCGGCGCTCACCAGCGCGGGGCTGCTGCTCGGCTTCGAGCTCCGCCCGGCCTTCATCGGCGGGGCCGGCTTCGTGCTGACCTCGACGGCGATCGTGATGCAGCTCCTGGCGGAGCGCGGCGATATCGCGCTGCCGCGCGGGCAGAAGGTCGTTTCCATCTTGCTGTTCGAGGACCTCTTGATCGTGCCGCTCCTGGCGCTGGTGGCCTTCATGGCGCCCGCCGCTGCTCACGATGCGGCCTCGCGCTGGAGCAGCGTCGCCGTGGGCGTCGCGTCCCTGGCCGGTCTGATCGCCGCGGGTGTGTGGCTGCTGAATCCGATGTTTCGCGTCCTGGCGGCGGCCAGGGCTCGCGAGGTGATGACCGCCGCGGCGCTGCTCGTCGTGCTCGGCTCGGCGCTGCTCATGGAAACCGGCGGACTGTCCATGGCCCTGGGCGCGTTCCTGGCTGGCGTGCTCCTCTCCGAGTCGACCTTCAGGCATCAGCTCGAAGCCGACATCGAGCCTTTTCGCGGCGTGTTGCTCGGTCTGTTCTTCCTGGCCGTCGGTATGTCGCTCGACCTCGATGTCGTCGCGGCCAACTGGCGCTTCGTCGCGATCGCCGTGCCGACGCTGATGCTGGTCAAGGCGCTCTGCATCTACGTTGTCGCGCGCTCGACCAAATCGGGCCATGCCGACGCGCTCGATCGCGGCGTGCTCATGGCGCAGGGAGGCGAGTTTGCCTTCGTGTTGTTCGCGGCCGCTCTGGCCAGCGGCATCATCGACGCTCGAACCAGCGCCAACCTGAGCGCGATCGTGATCTGCTCGATGGCGCTCACTCCGCTGGCGCTGATCGCGGCGCGGCGGCTCGCGCCCGCAGGCGGAGAGTCGCTCGACGGCGTCGACGTGGCCGAGGGCCTGAGTGGCAGCGTGCTGATCATCGGCTTCGGGCGCTTCGGGCAGGTGGCGAGCCAGGCGCTACTGGCGCGCAACGTGGACGTCAGCATCATCGATACCGACATCGAGATGATCCAGAGCGCGGCGAAGTTCGGCTTCAAGGTCTACTACGGCGACGGCGCGCGCCTGGACGTGCTGCGCGCCTCGGGCGCCGGCAGCGCACGCGCCATCGCCGTGTGTGTGGACGACAGGAAGGCCGCGAGCCGCATCGTGGAGCTCGCGCGGTCCGAGTTTCCGCAGGCCAAGCTGCTGGTGCGCTCCTACGATCGGACGCACTCGATGGAGCTCGTGAAGGCGGGTGTCGAGTTCCAGATCCGCGAGACGTTCGAGGCGGCGCTGCGCCTCGGTCACGCCGCCTTGCGCGAGCTCGGGGTGGAGGAGACGGACGCGAACGAGATCGTCGACGTCGTTCGCCGCCGCGACGCCGAGCGCTTCGAGCTCCAGGTCACGGGCGGAGGGATCCGCGCCGGGATGGGGCTCTTGTTCAAGAACGAACCGGATCAGAAGCTCAAGCCGGAGCCGCTGAGCCCGCCGCAGCGGGATGGTGTCGCGCTGAACCCGCTGCCCGAGGGCGAGCCGTGACGGGCGCCCCTACTTCGGGACGTTGAAGCTCGCGCTGAGCGTGACGGGGCTGCCGCTGAAGGCAGGGACACGCAGGCCCTTGTAGACACCGCTGAGACAGGCGCCGACGGAGGTGCCGGCGAAGGGCGCACCGACCGACGCGCTGCTCACGGCGCCGCTCGGAGCGAAGGTGACGGACGCGCTGCCGCGCCCGCTCGGGCCGTCGTCGCTCCTGCAGCCCGACGCCTTGGACATGGCGCTGCCGAGCTGGGCCATGGCGGCGCCGCGATTGAACGGTCCCGCCTCACCCGGCGGTGGCGCTGGCTCTTCGGGCGCCGTGATCGGCTTCTCGATGACCGGCGCCCATTGCTTGGCTTCGGCCTCGTCGGCTTCCCTCTTCTCTTGCGCCTCGCGCGCCAGCCGCTCTTCTCGCGTTTCCTTGGGCGGCTTGTCCTTGTAGGGATTGTCGGGCAGGTCGCCTTCGTCCTGCTTTCCCTCGTTCTTCTTGCCGCCCTTCACGTTCTGCGCGGGCGCGCCGGTCTGATCGACGGCGAGGCTGTCGATGCTGACGCCAGTCGGATCCTCGCCGCTCTGGGCGCTGCTGGCTTGCTGAACACCGTGCGCGGCCGTGCCGATGTCGGTGGTCGTCGTGCGCAGATCCGTCTGCTTCTTGCTCGCGGCGTAGGCCACCGCACCCACCGCCGCAGCCACACCAAAGGCGGCAAAGAGCAGCCCGCCCAGCGCCGAGCGGCGCCGGGGCGGAGGCGTGTCCATCGTCTGCTGGAACGGCGCGCTGGTGGTCGAGCCGTGGCTGCCGGTGGGCGGATCCGAAAGTGTCGCCGGCTGTGTCCCGGACGGACGAAAAGCCTCGCCGTCGGGCGTCGAGAAGTTGCCGGAGTTCGCGGGTGCGTTCGGCACCAGGCCCTCGTGCAACATGCCGTCGGCCGCGATCAGCGCCTCGCGCAAGACGACGCGCTGGTGCTCGATGCGTGGACCCAGCACGCGCCGCACGAGCTGGCCGACGCTGGCGGTGCTGACCAGGATGCGCTCCTCGATCAGGTACTTCTCGAGCGCGGCGCGCAGCTCGTCCGCCGTCTGGTAGCGCTTGGCGACGTCGCGCTCGAGCGCCTTCTTGACGATGTTGGCGAGCTTCTCCGGGTACTTCGGGTGTAGCTCGCGCGGGTCCGGGATCTTGCCGCTGGTGACGAGCTTGAGCGTGTGAGCCGCGTTGTCGCCGCGGAACAGCCGCTCACCGGTGGTGAGCTCGAACAGCACGATGCCGAGCGCGAAGATGTCGCTGCGGCGATCGATCTTGTGCGCCTGCGCCTGCTCCGGCGACATGTAGGCGAACTTGCCCTTGATCTTGTCGTTGGAGCCGAGCTCGCTGTGCACGGTGGCGTTGGCGACGCCGAAATCCACGAGCTTTGCCTGGCCGTCGAGACCGACGAGGATGTTGTGCGGCGAGATGTCGCAGTGCACGAGGTTGCGCAGCTCGCCGTCCCAGCCGCGCAGCTCGTGCGCGGCGTGCAGACCTGCGGCGGTGTCGGCGATGATGCGCACGGCCATCTCGGGAGGGATGGCGCGGCGGCGCTTGGCTTCCTTGATCACCGCACGCAGCGAGTCGCCCTCGACCCACTCCATCGCCATGTAGAGAATGCTGCGGTCCTCGGCGACCTCGTAAACCTTGACGACGTTCTGGTGATCGATGGAGCGGACGATCTGTCCCTCCTCGAGAAACATCGAACGGAAGTCGGGCTGGCGCGCCAGCTCCGGCAACATCGCCTTCACCGCGACCAGGCGCTGACGTGCGCCGCTAGGCGACCACTCACGCGCGACCCACACGCTGGCCATGCCGCCGCGACCCAACGGGGTCAGGAGCTCATAGCGACCTAGCCTCGAGCCTGACTTCAGCTCTGCGTCCATGTGACTATCAGGACACGTTCGAGCGGCATGAAAGTTTCAACCTGACGGGTAGGCGAGACCCGCATTCCCGGCGCCTTGCCCGGAAATTTATGCCACGAATCCGCCGACGTGTGGAGACGCTAGGTGGTAAATCGGCAGCGCAATTTCATGCTCAGGGTGAGGAATCGGCGGGCGCTGCGGAGGGTGAGAGCGACGGTGCAGATGTAGGAGCCAGGGCGCTCGCCGGCACTTTCATGCTCACATCGAGCACCAGCGTTTCGCCGGAGCTAAGGGAAATCGTGCGGCGTTCGTCGACCGCCTGGGGGTGGCTGAGCTTCACGTAGTGCAGCCCGGGTGTCAGCGGGATCGGGCGCGCAAAGGGGGTGGTGTCCACCAGCTCGCCGTCGACGTGTACATGCGCCCAGGGTTGCGCGACCACCCGGAGGTAGCCCGCCGGCTGGGGCACGAGCTCGAGTTTCCCCTGCCCCGCGGGGCTGGCCGCCGCCTTGTCGCCGCGGGCCGCGCTCAGGCGGATGCCCGAAAAGCCCGCCACCAGGGCCACGAGCGCGAGCCCGAAGAACATCCCGACGCGCCAGAATGCAAAGGGCTTCGCGCCCGCCTTCCTGGCTGCCGGGGCCGACTCGGCCTTGAAGAACCCGGCGGCTGCCAGCGCGGCCCGGATGGCCTTGCGCTCGTCGGCGGGACTCTCGCCGAGCTCGCCGAGCGCGTCGTCGAGCTCGGTCGCGCTCTGGAAGCGATCGATCGGTAGCTTCTGCAGGCAGCGCTGGATCACGCGCTCGAGACCCGAGCTCTGCTCGCCAAAGCGCGCCAGGGGCGGCAGCGGATCGTTGCGGATGCGCTGCGCCACGCTGGGGTCATTGCGCGCGCCGAACGGCGGCTCACCCGTCAAGAGCTCGAACAACACCGCGCCGAGCGAGAACAGATCGCTGCGCGGATCGGGAGGCTCACCCAGGATCTGCTCCGGCGACTGAAACGACAGCGACGACAGGTTGCTGCCGCCGTCGAGCAGCTCGGGCGCGGTGGGTAAGCGCTCCTCGGAGGCGACGCTGAAGTTCGTCAGCTTGACCGAGCCGTCGTCGGAGACGATGACGTTGCGGGGCTGAACGTCACGATGCACGATGCGGCGCTCGTGAGCGTGCGCGAGCGCCCGGGCCACCGCCCGCGCCAGCGCGATGGCGGCGGGGGCGGGCAGGCGCTTGGCGCGAGCCAGCACCTCGTCCAGGGGGTGGCCCTCCACGTGCTCGAGCACGAGCCACATGCGGTCTTCGCGCCGCACGAAGTCGTGGATGGCGACGATGCTCGGATGGCTCAGCCCCGCCAGCACGCGCGCCTCGCGCTCCAGCGTGGCAGCGAACGGCGACGAGGGCAGAATGCTGGCTCCGAGCGCCTTGATCAGCACCGGGCGGCCGAGCGGCTGCTGCCGCCCGCGGTACAGATCGGCGATCGGGCCCGTGTGGATCTTCTGCACGGCCTCACAGCCCTCGAAGCTCGGAAGCGTCGACATTTCGCCTGCCAGAGCCATCGCTTCTAGCCTCTAGAGGCTTGCTCCGCTATGCCCTTGACGCAAAACTGCGCGCGAGCCGTGTCGGAATTAGGTAGCCCCAACGACAGCAGCGGTCTTGTGACCGGCGCCGACGCGCAGCCAGCGCCGGTGGAGCCGCGTCCGGGCTGGCGCGACGTGCGGGGCTGGGCGGGCTCGATCGCGACCTACTTCAGAGAGCAGCCGCCGACCTTCGTCAACGCGCTACCACCGGCGATCGTCGTGGCGGTGATCTTGTTCGTGCGCAGTCCGCTCTCGAACCACATCTTCGACGAGCAAGAGGCGCTGCTCGCCAACCCCTTCGTCAACAGCGACGAGTTCGCCTACCGCGACGCGTTCAAGCGCGACTTCTGGGGGCTGCCGCCGGATCGCAGTATCGGCTCGTATCGCCCGCTGCCCAACCTGATCTGGAAGCTGCTGTTCAATCTCAGCGACCGGCCGTTCTTGCATCACCTGGTCAACGTCTTCGGGCACGCGCTGAACGCCGCGCTGATCGCCAGCCTGGCGTTCGCCCTGACGCGCCAGCGCAGCATCGGCTGGCTCTCCGGTGGCGCCTTTCTCTGCGCCGCGGTGCTGACCGAAGCCGTGACCGGCGTGGTCGGCATCGCCGACGTGCTGGGTGGCCTCGGCGTGCTGCTCGCGCTCTCCGCTCTGCGCCTGAACTGGTACCTGGCGCCGCTCGGTGTCTTTCTCGGACTCGTCGTCGGGCTGTTCTCCAAAGAGAGCGCCATCGTCGGCGTGCCGCTGGTGGCCTGGGCCGCGCTCGTGTTCGCACCGGCGCTGCACGCTGCTCGCCCGCTGCGCGGCCTGCGCGCCGTGACGGTGTTCGTCGCCGCAGTGCTGGCGCTGGTGGCCTACACGACGCTGCGCAAGAAGTTCTTTCCCGTCTCGCTGCCTGCCGAGCTGACGCAGCCGCTGGCGGAAGGAGCGCCGATCTATCGTCGCGGACTGCACGCCTTCCTGCGCTGGTTCCAGCAGCCGTCGCTGCCGCACGATCCGATCAACAACCCGCTGGTCGACGCCGACCTGCCGCACCGCATCGCCGGCGCCCTGCGCGTCTACTTTCGCGGCCTGGCTCAGGTGGTCTTGCCCGTCTCGTTGAGCGGCGACTACTCGTTCCCGCAAGAGCCTATCCCCCCGAAGCTCGTGTTCCCGGAGAGCGTCCTCGGCGGGCTCTTGCTCGTGGTGCCGCCGCTCGCCGCGCCCGTCGTCTGGCTCTCGGCCTGGTTGCGCGAACGGCGCGAACGCCGTGCGGGCACGTTCCTCGTCGCTCCCAGCCTGCGCTTCGCCGCGCTCACGCTGCTCGCCGTGGCGCTGATCTGGATCCCGGTCGCTTATTTCCCGCACTCGAACATCCCGGTGCTCTTGCCCACCGTGCGCGCCGAACGCTTCTGGTACCTGCCCTGCGTCGGAACGTCGCTGGTCATCGCGCTCGTCGCTCAGCGTCTGCTGACGCTCGGCCGAGCTCAGTTCGGCTACGGCATCGTGATCGGCTGGTTCTGCATCCAGGCCGGCATGGCGCGCTTTCACGCCGTCCACTACACCGACGATCTGATCTTCTGGCGCGCCACCAAGAACGCGGTGCCCAACAGCGCCAAGGCGCACCTGAACTACTCGGTGATGGTCGGTGCCCGCGGCGGGCTCGACGAGCGCCTGGTGGCCAATCGTCGCGCGCTCGAGCTCGCCCCGCAGTGGCCCATGGCCCACGTCTACCTCGGCGACACGCTGTGCCGCATGCACAAGAAGGACGCCGCCTGGCCCCACTACGAGAAGGGCTTCGATCTCGCGCCGAACGATCCGAACCTGATCGCGCTCGGCCTGCAGTGTCTGTGGGAAGAGAAGGGCATCGAGGAGCACCGCGAAGCACTGCTCGACATGGCCGAACGCCACCCCGGCTCGTGGCTCGCCTTCCTGGCCACCGACATCGTGCACAACGGCAAGGAACACAACGGCGTTCAGCCGAAGTACCGGCCAAGGGCTTACAACGAAGGGCCCAAGAACGAGTAGCTCCCGGGCGGGTTCGGCAACGCGCCGGAGCGAGCCCTCAGGGCTCGATCAGACTGTAGTTGTCGCGCAGGGCTTCGAGACCGATCTCCACGTCGGCCGCCTCGACCATATCGCGCAGCGCGGCACTCACGTTCTCGTCGAACGCGGGGGGCGCCACCACGCGCACGGAAGGGATCAGAGCATCACTCTTGAACGCTGCCACCTTGGCCTGGAGCTGCGCGTCGTAGTCGCTGATATCGACGTCGGAGCGCGCCGGGATCGAACCCTTCAGCTTGTTGAAGTCGTGCTGCCCCTCGGCAGACGCCCAGGTGCGCAGCAGATCGGCGCCACTTTCGGGGTTTACTGCGTCGGTGGTGAGTGGGAAGCAATCGCCGGCAACGACGTAGATGCCCTTCGTCCCCACGAAAGGCAGTTCGCCGAAGTCGACGTCGGGCACCATGTCCACTTGCTCGAAGTAGGCTTTCGTCCAGTCGCCCATGATGGTCATGGCTGCCGAACCCGTCGCGACGAGGTCGGCTGCTTCTGACCAGGTACGGCTTACGGCATCGGAGTTGGTGTACTCCCAGATCTTCACGAACTCCTCGAGCGCGGCCAGGACCTCGGCATCGTCGGGGCTGGCCTCACCCGCGAAGAACTTTTGGTAGTAATCGGGGCCAGCCGTCGACAGCAGCACGTTCGGGAAGAAGGTGAGTGACAGCGTCCAGGGCTCTTTCGTACCCACGGCCAGGGGAGTGATGGGCGGGTCGAGCGCCTGGAGCGCAGCGCCGACCTCGTAGAACTCCTCGAGCGTGGTCGGAGGGTCCATACCGATCTCGTCGAACACGGCCTTGTTGTAATAGAGAACGTTTTCTCGATGTACGTTCGCTGGGATGGCAACGACATGACCGTCGAACGTGACCATGTTGAGCACTTCGGGCGGCACCGTGTCCATGATGCCGGTTTCCGTCGCCAGCTCGTCGAGCGCGCGCAGCGCCGGCGTGTCGGGATTGCGGTCCAGCCAGTACTTCAGCGCCAGGCCGTAGTTGCTCTGAAATAGTTCGGGAGGGTTTCCCGCATCCATGCGGTTCTGGAGCATCTCCCTCGCTGCTTCGACGTTGCCCGCCTGCACGATGTTCAGCACCTCCGTGTGCGGGTAGTGCTGCTTGTGCAGATCCAGGACCGAGTCGAGCGCCTCTCTTTCGCCGCCCGACGTCCACCAGCTGAAGAGCTCGACGACTTCCTCGGTCTCGTTCTCGGTACCGGAATCACCGCAAGCCACCAGCCACGGCGCCACCATCCATGCCAGGAATAGACTTCGTTTAATCATGACCTTGACCCTTGGAGCTCCCCGAACAGTGAAGAGCACAAGGCTACGTCGCTGCTCGCGCCGCAAGCAAGGGTTTGGTCCGGCTTTGCGCTGCGCTGATGTGGGGCAACAGCGGTCCGTCGGCGCGCGTGTGCGTGTTGGTGCCTGCTCTCGAGTCGCCATGAAGCGTCGCGCCCATCGATGCGGCCGTGGGGCCATGGTGGTTACTCTGCCGAAGCCGTGCCCTGGTCTTGTTTGCGACGCCGACGCAACTTCTCAACACAGGGGCTGCGACGACGCGATAGACGCCTGTCGCGGGATCACCCTCCGGCTAGGATCCTCGAACCAATCCCGCTGCCCGCACGGCAATCGCCGGTGACAGAACGATGTTGCTGCGTTGCGATCACCGCGCAACGATGTGATCACGATGGCCGATGTTCGAGCTTGTGTTGCCGGTCTGTCGCTGCTCGGTTGTACCACCGTGAACTGCCCGCCTTGTCAGACGCAGCCCACCGCGTCGACGCAGCAAGCAAATGTTGCGGAAGGAGGTGGAGGTGATGGGGCGAGTTCGAGTGGAGACGCGACGGCGAACAGCAACGCGGAAATGAGGGCAGGCACCGGCGGAGGAACGACCGATGGCAACCCAGCAGCGGTGGCCGGCGGTAGCGGCGGGGCGCCCAACTGCAATCCTCCGTACGATACCGCCCCCAACGGGCTCAAGAGGTACAAGCCAGGGTGCATCTGAGCGCGTTGCAGGGAGCTACCTCCCTTCCGTCGTTGGCAATTCGGCGGCTTTGACGCCGTTTTTCCGGCGTCCGGGCCGGCTGCGTGGTAAGGGCGGCGGGCCATGCTCGTGCTCGGCATCGAGACTTCTTGTGACGAAACCGGCGCTGCCGTCGTGCGCTCTGACGGTGAGGTTCTGAGCGACGTCGTGCAGAGCCAGATCAAGGTACACGCGCCCTATGGTGGCGTCGTGCCGGAGCTCGCGTCGCGCGACCATCTGCGCAACGTGGTGCCGGTGGTGCGCGAGGCGCTCTCGCGCGCGAAGGTGTCGCTGGCGGAGATCGAGGGCCTGGCGGTCACGTGCAGGCCTGGGCTGTCGGGTGCGCTCCTGGTGGGTGTGCAGGCGGCGCAGGGCATGGCCTGGTCGCAGAGCAAGCCGATCGTCGGCGTCGATCATCTGGTCGGGCATCTGCTGGCCGTGTTCCTCAGGTTCCCCGGGACGGAGCAGCCGCCGCCGCCTGAGTATCCGTTCGTGGCGCTGCTCGCTTCGGGCGGACACACGGCGCTCTATCGCGCGGACGGGCCGGAGCTGTCGCGCATTCAGGAGCTCGGCGCCACGCGCGATGACGCGGCGGGTGAGGCCTTCGACAAGGTGGCGAAGCTGCTCGGGCTCGGTTACCCGGGTGGACCCATCATCGACAAGCTGGCCAAGGACGGCCACGCCGAAGCGGTCGACCTGCCGATGCCGATGCGGCGCAAGGACTCGCTCGAGTTCAGCTTCTCGGGTTTGAAGACCAACGTCCTGCGCTGGGTGGAGAAGAACGGGCGACCCGGCGACGATCAGACGTTGCGGGATCTTTGCGCCGCGTTCCAGCGGCGCGTGGTCGACTCGCTGGTGAACAAGGCGATCGTGGCGTCGCAGCGTGAAGGCGTGCGCTCGCTGGTGCTTGCCGGCGGCGTGGCCGCCAATCGCGAGCTACGCGAGAGCGCGCGTGTGGCGGCCGAGAAGGTCGGAATGCGCCTGGTGGTGCCGCCGTTCAAGGCCTGCACCGACAACGCGGCGATGATCGCCTACGCCGGAGCGCAGCGCTTGCTGCGCGGTGAGAACGACGCCGGTGAGCTGCGCATGAGCCCGAACACCGCGCTGCCCCGGACGACGCGCAAGGGCCGCGGCGTCCGGCGCGAGGCGGTCTAGTCGCTCAGCGGCTCTTGCTCGCCGACTTGGGGCTGTCGGTCGAGGCGCTGATCAGGAACTCGATGTAGTCCTTGCGCAGGCGCACGCGGTAGGCGGGCATGCCGTCCTTGAACTGGATGCTGACCTGCGCGCCGCCGGGCGTGTTGGTCGTGCGGACGCGGGCGATGCGCGGATCGCGCTTGGCCAGGCCGGCGGCTTTTTCCATGACCTTGCGGCCGGGGATGAGCACGGTGAAGCCGGTGGGCTCGTTGACGCCGCGGATCTCGCCGCCGGCCGAGTCGAGGCGCAGGCGGTGGATCGTCGGCAGGTGCATCTTGCCGCGACCCCAGGCCGGCACGTCTTCGGGGCGCTTGGTCGACGTGGCCTCTTCCTTGCCTTCCTTCTCGCTCTTCGAGGCCTTCTTGCTCTTCGCCGTCTTGCTGCTCGAGGGCGAGGGCTCTTCGGAGAACTCCTCGTCGGCGGCCTCGTCGGCGGCCTTGGCGCTGGCCTTGGCGTCGGCGAGCTCTGCCGCTTCTTCTTCCGGCACGGGGCCGAGCGGCGCGGGCTCGAGCGTGGCCATCGGTGTGGGTCCGAAGAGCGGCACGTTGGCGCTGACGCCGTTGCCGCTGCCGGCGGGCTCCGCCTGAGCCATCGGATCGGTCGGCATTGCCTCCGCGGCGGCGGGAGCTCCGGAGGGCACACCTTGCACGCTGACCGTCGCGGGCTCGCCGGCGGCGGCTGCTCCCGGCGGTTCGGCGGAGGGCTTGAGCGCCATGGCGAAGACGGTGGCGAGCACGACGGCAGCGCCGGCGCCGACGGCGAGCTTCTTCTTGGCTGGCATCGCCTTGAGCGACGCCAGGGCGCTGCCGCGTCCAACCTCGGACGAAACGGAGCTCTGCTGCTGGCGAACGCGCTTGCCTTCGATCGAGACGGGGCCGCCCGGAGGCGCAGCGGTCGTGCGCTTGGCAACCTTGCCGGCGCTCTTGGCACGCAGCGCGGCGATCTTGCCGCTGGCGCCCTGGAACAGCTGGCCCACGCCGCGCAGCGCACCGGCGCTGGCACGCTTGAGAGCGCCGCCTGCCGCGCCGGCCACTTCGCTGGCGGCTCCGGCGATCTTGTTCAGACCGACCTGCGGGGCCTCGGGGCTCGCGATGTCGTCGAGGTCGTCGTTGGGGACGGCGTCCACCGTCGCGCGGGCGGGCGGCAGCTCGTCGGAGGGCTCAGGCTCTGCCTCGGCATGCTGCGCACTCGTCGTCACCGAGCCGGGGGTGATGTGCAGATGGTCGGGAGCCTTTTCGGGCTCGTCGCCGAGATCCATCACGGCCGGCTGCGGCGTGTCTTCTTCCATGCCCTCGTAGCGCAGGGCCACGACCAGCTGCGGAACCTGCGTGCTCGGGTCGATCACCACGTCGACGCCGTCGATCAGCGCCGTGCGGCGCGCGCCGGCTTCCAGGTCCTCGATCTCGAGCTTGCGGCCGACCTTGAGGAACTCGAGGTTCGAGCCGACCTCGAGCTTCTGCGTGCCACCGCCGCGAATGCGAGCCTTCATCGGCGAGCCGAGCCCGTCGATGTGCAGGCGCACCTTCGTGCCGGTCTTGCCTTCGACGGCCGCGTCCGACTTCAGGTTCTGGGCGACCAGACCGCGCAGCGCGTCCACGCTGCGGCTGTCCAGGGCCGTGAACTTGACGCCGAACTCACCGCCCCGTGCGCTCTCCTTGCGCCAGGCGACGACGCCCTCGACGACGATCTCCTTGCCGCCGTTCTCGAAGCGGCAGACGAGCGGTGCGCCGCTGTCCGGCAGGTACGCCGTGCGCAGGTGCATGCCGCGGGCGCTGACGTCGACGGCCTCGGCCTCGAACGCAGGGATGCCCGGTTCGTTGCCGCAGATTTCGACCAGGGTCTCGAGCGAGACCCGGGAAGCGGAAGATGCGCGTCGTTCTTGGGGGGTGCTCATGGCTGCCTCTGCCACCGGGACTAAGGCGCCTTCCGCCATCGGGCCAAGTTCTCGGAAAGAAGCACCAAGGCCTTGCTGGCCCGGGTTTCCGCTTCCAAGATGCGCCCCGCCCATGGCGCTCACGGTCGTGATCCGGTCGGGCGAGCTGAAATCGCCCGCGACGATCACCTTCGATGCCCCCCGGATCGTGATCGGGCGCGGCGACGGCTGCGAGGTGCGTCTACCCGATCCGAGCGTCAGCCACCGTCACGCCTCCATCCGGCAGCGGGGCACGGACTACGTGGTCATCGACGAGGGCAGCACCAACGGGACGTTCGTCGGTCCGGTGCGCCTTTCCCCCCAGGCCCCACGTGTCGTCAGGTCGGGTGACCTGGTGCGGATCGGGCGTATCTGGCTCGAGCTCAAGATCGAGCAGGCGCTGCCCACCAACAACCCACAGCTGACCACGCGCGAGATCGCGCTGTCGCTCGTGGCCAGCGCGCTCAGTGCGCAGGGCGAGACCGCGGCCGCCACGGTGCGCATCGAGCAGGGGGACGGCAGCGGCAAGGAGCTCGCGCTCTCGGACTTCGAGCGCGTCTACGTCGTCGGGCGGGCACCCAACGCCGACCTCGTGCTCGGCGACGAGGACGCTTCGCGACGTCACGTCGAGCTCCTGCGGCGCGGTCAACACGTGTGCGTGCGCGACCTCGGCAGCAAGAACGGCTCCGAGCTCGGCGGCGAGCGCCTGGCGCCGAACAAGGAAACGCCGTGGCCGCTCGCCGCCCGCCTGCGCATCGGCGAGACCGAGCTCAGCCTGAGCGACCCCATCGCTCAGGCGCTGGGTGAGCTCGAGACGGCCGCTGACGAGCGCATGCGTCCCGACGACCACGTCGCGCCGCCCGAGAGCGAGCCAGCCGCGAGCGCGGAAGAAAAGCCGCTCGCGGGGCCCGACAGCTTGCGCGGCGGTGCGCCCATCGCCGAGCTGCCGCGAGCGCGCGAAAGCCTGCCGGCGAGCGCGAGCAAACACGGCTTCCGCACCGCAGACGCGCTGGTAGCGCTGATCGCGCTCGTCGTGCTCGGCCTGTCAGTGCTCGGGATCGTCTGGCTGCTGAAGTAGCTACGGACTCAGAAGCCGCAGCCCGAGTTCTGGCGCTGCAGCGGGAAGAGCGCGAAGCCCGGCGTGCGCTCCGGCGGTGCCGTGGGCGGCGCCAGCGCTGCGGGCTTGAACAGCCGCACCTCGACGTTGTCGTCGCTCATCAGGGAGACGACGGCGAGCATCGTGCCCTGGCAGGTCGAGTCGACCCAGCCGAAGAAGTTGTGCTCGCGGCCGTCGCCGAACTCGAGCAAGGACAGCGCGTCGTGCGAGAGCTCCTCGATCGCGCGCAGCGGCGCCTGATCGATCAGCGGCCGGCCCTCGTCCTTGCACAGGCCGCTGTCGGCGTCGTCGGTGCTGAGCACGCCCGGCACGGTGCTGAGCAGGTCGGTGTCGAGCTGGAACTTGAGGCCCAGGGCAGGCGGTGCGCCTTCCGGCACGAAGCCCTCCTGGAAGACGGGCGAGCGCAGCATCGAGCCGCAGTAGGCTTCGCTGCCCTCGGTGTCGAAGCGAGAGAGATCGCGGCAGCCGAGCGCGGCGAGCGCGACGAGGGCTCCGAGGATGATCTGGCGCGAGGGGCAAGCCATGCCTTGCCGGGCCATCCTGCCTTATTTCTCACCCGAAAGCAGCTTCCGCGCCGTGCGCTGCACCGCGGGTTCTTCATCGGAGCGAGCCAGCCGCTCGAGCACCGCGCGCGCTTTCTCGGGGTTTACGAGAGACAGCGCCCGCGCGGCGCTCTCGCGCACGAGCGCGTAGGCGTCCGAGGTCGCGGCGCCCGTGAGCGCGGTCGTGGCCTTGGCGTCGCTGCTGCCCGCGGCGATGCGCCCGAGCGCCTCGGCCGCGGAGGAGCGCAAAGCCCAGTCCTCTTCACTGCCGAGCTTCTGAGCCACGGCGCTGATCGCCGCCGCGTGACCGGCCGGCAGCGCCAACAGCGCGGCGCGCCTCACGCCGGGATCGCGGTCGCCGAGCGCCGCAACGACGGCGTCCTGAGCCTGCGGCTCGCTGCGGCCGCCCAGGAATTCGATGGCCATGGCGCGCTCGTCGCTGGCAGGGTGACGCGCCAGCGTGACGTAGGCGGGCACGAGCTTGCCGCCGAGCTCACTCGTGAGCTTGCGCGTCTTGCCGCCGAGCTCGCGCGTGAGCTCGCCGCCGGCCTCGGCCACGAGCTCCGGCACGCCGCCGCTGCTGCGTCCGAGGCCGGCGGCGAGCTCACGCGCGAGCTCGGCGGCAAGACGCGCAAGCTCACGAGTGAGCTCGGCGGCAAGCTCGTGCCCGCCTACGT
>DATLIL010000798.1:0-7640 GCA_035539475.1 Polyangiaceae bacterium | reverse complement strand
GGACCTCCATGCACTGCCGGCCCGGACACACGAAGCCCGTCGACTTGCCAAGCCGATCGCCGTCCTGCCCTTCGCTCGTGCGAACCGAGCCCTTCCGGTCGAGGCGCTCGGCGAAGGTGCGCGTGAACTTGTCGGGCATGTGCTGGGCGATGACGAGCGCGCTGGCGAAGGCTCGCGGGAGCTTGGCAAAGAGCTCGATGATCGCGCTCGGGCCGCCCGTCGACGAGGCCACGGCCACCACGTGCCGCGGCGGGCCGGCGGCGGGTTGCTTGCTCTCGATCGGCTTCGAGGGAAACTCCGGCATCTTGCGCGCCTGCGCCGAGCGCACGCTGCGCGCGAGCTGGACCTTGCGCACGAGGTCCTCGCGCAAGCCGACCAGGTCGGGATCGATGTAGCGGTCGGGCTTGGCGATGAAATCGAGCGCGCCGAGCTCGAGCGCCTTGAACACGTTCTCCTTCTGGCTGTAGCTCGAGACCACGATCACCGGCAGCGGCATCTTGGTCATCAGGATGCGCAAGAAGGTGAAGCCGTCCATGCGCGGCATCTCGAGGTCGAGCGTGATCACGTCCGGCCTGAGCGTCGCGATCAGACGCAGCGCCTCCTCGCCGTCTGCGGCTTTGCCGATCACCTCGATGTTCGGATCGGTGGTCAGGATGTCGGAGATGCTGCGGCGATTGAAGGCCGAATCATCGACGACCAGCACGCGCAGCGGACCCTTGGCGCTCGATTCGCTCATGGTGCGTTCCTGTCCCAACGTTCGGCGGCCAGCGGCTTTCTGTAGACCAGGTCCTCGCGCAGGTGCACGAGCTCGAAGGCGGTAGAGAGGTTGAGCAACGACTCCGAGTGACCCAGCAGAAGGTACCCGCCCGGAACCAGGCGCTCATAGAGCGTATCGATCACTCGCCGGCGCGATTGCACGTCGAAGTAAATTAGCACATTCCTGCAAAATACGACGTCCGCACGTCCAACCATCGACGCGCGAGCGGAGTCGACCAGGTTGAGCTGGCCGAAGTGGCAGAGCCGCCGCACCGAGTCGCTGACGTACATGCCATCACGCCCCTCCACGAAGTATTTGGCGCGGCGCTCCGGGGTCGTGGTGCGAAAAGAACCCTCGCGATAGACGCCCCGGCGAGCGGCCGCGACGCTGTACTTGGAGATGTCGCTACCGATCACCCGGACGTCCCAGCCGTCGAACAGGCCCGTCTCGAGAATCAGAATGGCCAGGGTGTAGACCTCCTCCCCTGTCGCACACCCTGCGCTCCAGAACGTGAGCCGCCGGCGATCCTTGGCGTCGACCGACAGGCGGGGGAGCAGCTCGTCCTTGAACGCGCGCAGCTGGTACTCCTGGCGGAAGAAGTACGTCTCCTTGGTGGTCAGGCGCTCGGTCGCCTCTTCCAGCTCGGACGGGCCGTAGGCGTTGAAGCGCAGGAACTTGTAGTAGGCATGAAAGCCGTCGAGCCCGAGCGCCTCCACGCGCTCACTCAGCCTGCGCTCGAACAGGAAATGCGAGTCGTCGTCGAAGTGCAGCCCGGCGTGCTCGTAGACGAGATCGCGCAGCAGCCGAAAGTCGTCTGCGCTGAGGTGTGAACGAAGCAGACCGCCTCGGCTCATCTTGGTCGCCAGCTCGTTCGGGGAGGAGCGGGCGTGCGACGCACCCCGGCCATCTGCTCGAGCGCGCGAGTGATGGCGTCCTTGACGAGCGGATTGTCCTCGACGCGAAGCCGCGCACGCAGGAGGCCGATCGCGGGATCGCCTGCTCGCGAGATCAGGTCTGCGGCCAGGCGGCGCACGTCCCAGGCGTCGTGATCGAGGCAGGCGCCGAGGTGCACGAGCACGCGAGGATCGGCAGCCTCCACCAGCGCGCGCATGGCGGCCTTGACCACCTCGGCGACCGGGTGTGAGAGCCCGTCGATCAGCGCTTCGACCCGGCGCGGCTCGGGGAAGGACGCCAGCGCTTCGATCGCCGCCACCGCGGCCAGCGGCTCGCCCGAGCGCACGATCGGACGCAGGATCGGCAGCGCGTGCGGATCGCCGCCCTCACCGAGCGCCTGCAGTGCCGCCGCGAACATCTCGGGGTCGATCGGGTTTTCGATCAGCGCGAGCAGGTGCGAGAGGCCGACCACCGTGCCGTCCGGCATGCGCAGCCGGCCCAGCGCGCGCACCGCCGTGAGCCGCACCTCGGGCTCTTCGTCGGTCAGCGCGAAGGCCACCGCGTCGACGCCGAGCGGGCTGCCCACGGCCGAGAGCGCGTCGAGCGCGGCCCGGCGCAGCGGCGAAAGGCCGTTCGAGAGCGCCTCGGACAGGAACTGCACGTCAGCGGCGATGTCGTCGCGCAGCGGCGAGTCGAGCGTGGCGATGATGATGGCGGCCGCGTGCGCCTGCACGCCGGAGGTGGAGGCCGCGCGGGCGAGCGCGCGAGCAGCTTCGGGAAACTTCTCACTGAGGTCGGAGATGGCGTTCTCTGCCGCCTTGCGCACGAGCTTGGGGCTCTTCGGATCCAGGCACTGGGCTACGGCGGCGAAGCAGCTCGGGTCGCCGAGCGCCGCCAGCGCGCCCAGCGCGGCGCGCACCACCTCCGGCGAGGGGTCGGCGAGCGCGCCCAGGACTTCCATGCGCGCGAGCGCTGCGCTGCCGCTGTCCGACAGCCGCGCCAGGAGCTCGAAGCAGGCGGCGCGCGCTTCGGTCTCCGCGCCGCGGGCGTACTCGACCAGCGCCGGCACCGCAGCCGAGCCAAGCAGCTCGAGCGCCTCGTCGGCGGCCGCCAGCAAGCGCTCGTCGGAGAGCGCCTTCGCCGCGATCGGCGCCACCTCTTCCAGGCCAAGCGCCCCCGCAGCGGAGAGCGCGAGCGCTCGTGCCTCCACGTCGTCGGCGCGCAGCGTGAGGTCGACGGCCTTGGCGCGCGCGGCGGGCGCGAGCGTTGCGGCCGCCTGACGCAGGGCCACGACGGAGCCCTCATGGTGGCGCGCCAGCTGGACCACCGCCGACAGGGCTTGCTTCAGGCCCACGCCGCGGAGCCGCGCGAGAGCCTGAACGACGAGCGTGGATGCGCGCTCGTCACCCGAGTTGCCCGCGGCAACCAGCGCCGCGCGCTCGAGCACCGGGTCCCTGGAGAGCGCCACGATCTCTTCCCATTTCAAGACCACGCCGAGCTCGTTGAGCCCGTCGAGCGAGGCGAGACGGAGCAGCGGATCTTCGTCGCTGAGGCAGCGCCGCAAGATGGGGATCGCCTCCTGCACGCCGTAGGCGCCGACCATGGCCACCGCTTCGACGGCGGCGGCGCGCACGTTTGCGTCGTCGTCGCCGAGCAGGGGCCTCAGCACGAGCAGCGCCGTGGGCTGGCCGGTGCGGGCCAGGGCCTCGGCAGCGAGCTTCTTGCCGTCTGCGTCCAGCGAGTCGATGACGACGGCCAGGGCGTCGACGGCGTCGGCTCCGAAGGCGGCGATGGCCTCGACCGCGGCGTTGCGCAGCCCGACGTTCTCACCCGGACGCAGCGTTTCGACCAATGCGGAGAGCACTGCGTGTGCGGGTCCTCCGCGGCTGACGACGGAGACGGCCTCCTTGCGCACGCGCCAGTCGGCGTCACCGAGACCGCGCAGCACGAGCTCCACGCAGTGGTCGAGATCCTGTCCGGCGAGGCCGGCCACGGCGCGGCGGCGCTCTTCGGGGTCGTCCGAAGCGAGCGCCAGGGCGATCGCGGAGAGCTCGGTCACGAGACCGCCCTTCCGAGCAGACCGGCCTGCTCCAGCGGCTCGATCACCGAGCGGAAGCGCGAGACGTCGAGCACGAAGGTCAGCGTGCCGTCGTAGTTGATGACGCCGCTGATGCCGCGGATGTCGTCGCCGCTGCCGAGCGCGGGCGCGCGGCGGATGTCCGCTCCGCCGGTGCCGAACACGTCGGTGACGCGATCCACCGCCAGGCCCAGCGTCTGGCCCTCGACGTCGATCAAGATCCACTTGGCGCGCCTGGGATCCGAGAGCCGAGGCAAACCGAAGCGCACGCGCAAATCGACGATGGGCACGACCTCGCCGCGGTGGTCGGCGACGCCGGCGACGGCCGGGGGCGCGTGCGGCAGCTCGGTCAGCGTCAGCGGGTTGACGATCTCCTTCACCCGCCCGATCGGCACCGCGTAAGCCACGTCACCGACGACGAAGCCGACGAGGTCCTTCTGGAAGTCTGCGCGCTGCTTCTGTATCGCCATCAGCCGTAGTCCGAGACAATCGCTCGCAGATCGAGCAAGACGATGAACATCCCTTGCGGGCGGCCCACGCCGAGCACGTACTCGGCCACGTCGCCGCCCAGCGCCGCCGCCGCCATCTCCACCTCGGTCTCGGCCAGGCGCACCACCTGACGTACCTCGTCGACGAGCAGGCCCATGACCTCGCCCCACTCGGAGGTGACGAGCAGAATGCGCGTGCGGCGCGTGTTGTTGCGCTCGGGCAGACTGAGCCGGCGCCTGAGGTCGACCACGGTGACGAGGAGCCCGCGTACGCTACACACGCCCAGCACCTCGCGCGCGGCGCGCGGCACGTCGGTGATGGGCGGCGGGCTCAAAATCTCCTTGATGCGCGTGAGCTCGACGCCATAGAGCTCGTCGCCGAGCTTGAAGGTGAGAAATTCGCGCACCGGGCCGCGCTCCGACCCGCGCCGGATCATCCTGCCGCCGCGCACCGCCAGATCAGCCATGGTCTGCCCTCGGCATCCGCACCACCTCGCCGCCAGCCAGCACTTCCTCGATGATGGCCGCGGCGTCGAGCACGAGACCGACGCGTTGGTCGCCGAGCTCGGTGGCGCCCGCAAAGCCACGCACGCCCGAGAGCGAACGCCCTAGCGGCTTGATCACGATGTCCTGCTGGCCGTAGAGGTGGTCGACCACGATACCCAGCCGCCTGCTGCCGACCGCGGCCACGACCACGAAGCGACGGCGCTGCGGCTCGTTCGCCGGGCGTGTCAGCACCAGCAGCCGATCCAGACGGCACAGCGGCAGCGTGGTGCCGCGCAGCGTGATCACCTCGCGCCCGTCCAGGCTGCGCACCGCCGCTTCTTCGAACGACAGCGCCTCCGAGACGGTGGCCAGCGGCAGCGCGAAGATCTGGCCGCCCGCACGCACCATCAGCGCGGCCACGATGGCCAGCGTGATGGGCAGCGTGATCGTCATCTTCGTGCCGATGCCGGGCTCGCTGTGCACGTCGATCACGCCGCCGAGCTTGCCGATGTTGGTCTTGACGATGTCCATGCCAACGCCGCGGCCGCTGAGATCGTCAGCCGCCTCGCGCGTGGACAGACCGGGCAGGAAGATCAGCCCCAGGATTTCTTCACGGGTAAGCTCGCCGGCCTCGTCGTTCTTGAGCTTGCCGGTGGACACGGCCTTGGTCAGCAGCGCCACCTCGTCGATGCCGCGGCCGTCGTCCTCGACCTCGATCATCACGTGATTGCCCTTCTGATAGGCGTTCAGCGCGATGGTGCCGGCGGCGGGCTTGCCCACTTCCTTGCGCCGCTCGACCGGCTCGATGCCGTGGTCGATGGCGTTGCGGATCATGTGCATCAGCGGGTCGCTGAGCTCCTCGACGATCAGCTTGTCGATCTCGGTCTCGGCGCCGGTGATGACCAGGCGAATTTCCTTGTTCACCTCGCGGCTGATCTGGCGCACCACGCGCGCGAGTCGCTCGAAGACCTGGCCGAGCGGCACCATACGCACCTCGAGGATGCCGGCCTGCATCTCGCCCAGGCGGCGCTCGAAGCTCCGGTGCAGACGCTGCAGCTCCGTGGCCAAGCGCCGTTCGCCCTCCAGGCGCAGGCGCTCGGAGATGCGCGACAGCGCGCCGCGCACGATGGCGAGCTCGCCCACGATGTTCATCAGGTGATCGAGCTTGCGGATGTCGACGCGCACCGTCTGCGTCAGGCTCTTCAAGCTGGCGCCGTGATCGGCGGCCATGACCGCGCGTTCGCTCTCGCGGCGTACGGCGGCCTGCACCGAGGGATCGGCGCCGTGCTGACTCTGCAGCGGTGAGAACGGAAAGCCGTAACGCTCCGGCGGGCTCGTTCCGCCGGCGGCCAGCGAGCGGCGCCGGCGCGGGATCTCCTCGATCACCACGTTGTCCGCGCCGAGCGATCCGATCAGCGTGGCCAGATCGTCACGCGAAGCCATCAACAGATCGAGCTCGATCGTGTCGGTGCTCGTGGCCTCGCCGGTAGGCAGGTAGGTGATGATCTCGCCGTGCCGCTTGGCACGGTCCTTCATGTCCTCCAGCGCCTTGTCGATGGTGGACAGGTCGAACTGCACGCGCAGCCGGTACAGCTGCATCTGCTGCTCGATGTTCGTTCGCAGCCGGTGCTCCTCGTACTCGGTGAGCACCGCCAGCATGCCCGGATCGAGGTCGTACTCGATGACCGGGCTCGAGCGCCGCGCCACACCGGCGCCGACGCGATCGAGCTTGCCCAGGAGGTCGTCGAGCGCCGGCGACGGCTCGTCGCTGCCCTCGCGTTCCAGCGCGAGCAGCTGCGTGTAGGCGTCGACGGCCGAGAACAGGACGTCGAGCACGTCCGGCGACAGCGGCATGCGGCCCAGCCGCAGGTCGTCGAGCAGATCCTCGAGTCGATGCGACAGCGCACCCAGGCGAATGGCCCCGAACAGGCCGGCCAGACCCTTGAGCGTGTGGACCGCGCGGAAGGCCTCGTTGATCAGCGAGGGATCGCTGCTGCCGGACCGCAGCGAGGTGTCGAGCTCGAGCAGGTTGCGAGAAAGGTTCTCGACGATCTCCTGAGCTTCGGAGAAAAACTCGTCTCTGGCCTTGTCCCCGATCTCAGCCATTCGGCTCCGACGATTGAGGCCGCCCGCGCTCGAGCTGGCGCTTGGTCTCCTCCAATAGCCCTTCCTGCGTGAACGGCTTGGCCAGATAACCGTCGGCGCCGAGGGTGAGGCCCCGTTGTCGGTCGCGCTCGGAAGACTGCGTCGAGATCAGCAGGATCGGCGTCTGCTTGTGCAGCTCGCTCTTGCGCATGAACTGCACGAGCTCGAGCCCGTTGATGTCCGGCATGTTGATGTCGGTGATCACCAGGTCGTAGGGACCACGCGGGAGTAGACGCAGCGCGTCGAAGCCGCTGGCTGCTTCGACCACTTCGACATCGACGAGCCCCGACAGCTCGGACTCCAGGGTGCTGCGCACGAAGGCGCGCATGCTGACCGAATCTTCGACCACCAGAATGCGAGGCATCGCGAAGCCCCCATCGTAGCAGCTTGCCGAGAGCTCCGGAGCCCGCCATGCTCCGGCCACCTTCAGGCAGCAGGATCCCTTGAAATCAAGCCCCAGCCCGTCAGCCGGACCGCGAGTAAGTCACTCGCCGCGCGTGTGCGTGATCGGCGCCGGCTGCTCCGGCCTGACCGCACTGAAAGCGCTCTCGGACGCGGGCCTCGACGTCGACTGCTACGAGCGCTCCGACCGCGTCGGCGCAAACTGGGTGTTCGCCAAAAAGAACGGCCAGAACCGTATATACCGTTCGCTGCACATCAACACCTCGCGGCAGCGCATGCAGTTCGCCGACTTCGCCATGCCGGCAGGCTACCCGGACTATCCGCGCCACGAGCTCGTGGCCGCCTACTTCGAGTCGTACGCCGAAGCGTTCGGCCTCAAGCGGCACATCCG
>DATLIL010000797.1:0-12987 GCA_035539475.1 Polyangiaceae bacterium | reverse complement strand
GTGCCGTGTCGTCTCCGCCATGACGAGCCCGGCGCCGAGGCTGGCAAGCCGCTGGTCGGCGCCAAGCGATAGGCCGAGCTTGGCGAGCGCGAAGTTGGTGGCAAAAGCCACGGCCACACCGACGGCCGCGCCGCTGACGACGCCGAACAGTAGCCGGCCGGGATGCGCCACGCGGCGACCGACATGGCGGTAGCCGAGGCCGACCAGGAGCGCGAGCCACGAGACGCCGACGAGCAGCACCGGCTCGAACGAACGAACCACCGACAGCTCGACGACGCCGAGGACGTGGTGGCCGAGCACCACGCCGAGCAGCACGTACTCGGAACCCGAGGGCAAGCCGAAGCCGCGGATGGTACGGCCGGAGACCAGGATGCTGCCGACGTAGGCCAGCACCAGCAGGCCGAGCAGGACGCCGATGCCGCTCAAACGGCCTCCGCGACCCGCGCAGTGCGGCCGAGTCTGATGCCCTCCGAGCGCAACGCCTCCAGCAACGATAGCTGCAGGTCCGCGCGGGCCGCGAACGACTCCGGACTGATGCTCACGCGAAAGACGAAGCCATCGGCGTCGGCCGAGAGCACGACCACGCGCGGCTCTCGGCCGACTTGTTGAGCGGCCTGCTCGAGCAGCTCGCGCACCCTGTTGACGTTTGCCTCCGGCGCCACGGCCACGTCGATCGATACACGAGGACGGAATCCGAACACGCGCGTGGGCCGCTGCAGCAGCAGCAAGTGAGGAAAGCGCAGCTCGCCACGGTCGGCGTCGTCCAGCCGGACCTCCATCAGGTCGAGGCCGGCGACGCGGCCTTCGCTGCCGCCGATCTGCACGTGCTGCCCGATGCGCAGGCGCCGCGCGAAGACGATGTACACGCCGATCAGCGCGTTGGCCACGAGCGGGACGCTGGAGAGCCCGAGGGCTGCCAGCGCCACGACGCCGAAGCGCGCGACCGCACCGCTGTCGTCGCCGGTGACGATGGGCCCGCCCAGGAGCAGCGCCACGAGCACCACCATCACGCGCACGATCACGCTGGTGGGCCCCGCCAGCTCCGCCGGCATCCAGGGCACGGTCGTCTCGCGCCGCTCGATGCTGCGGAAGAACAGCCCGACGAAGCGCACCAGCACGAACACGGCCAGGGCCGCGATCAGCGCCACCACCAGGAGCGGCAGCGAGGTGGCGATGCGCCCCATCATGTGCGAGAGCGGCTGCACCACCAGGCCGGTCAGCTTCTCGGTGTAGCCGCGTGTCGCTTCGAACATCGACAGCACGACGACCAGCCAGGTGTAGAAGATGCCGAACTGACCGAGCCACTTGCCGAGGCTGACGGCGATCGACGCCGCCGCCTGCGCCGTCGCGGGGCTCAGCACCTCGATGTCGCGCACCTTCACCCGCAGGCTCTTCTCGCCGTGCTCGTCCAGCCAGCGCCGCGCCCGCTCGGCGAACTCGCCCAGCTTGCGCATGAGGTAGAAGGCGATCAGCGCGAAGAAGACGACGAGCGAGACCGAAAATACGGACTTGGCGATGTCGCTACGACGGCGTTCGGTGTCGATCGCGCGGCGCAGCGCCGCGGCCACGTTGGCGGCGTGAACATCGAGGGTGGAGTCGCCCGAGAGCTGCGCGTCGAGCTCGCTCAGCTGCACGATCGGCGTCTGCCCGACCGAAACGACGATAGCCTCGCCCTGACGGCTGACGCGCACGTCCTCGCCACGCGACTTTTCGATCACACCGGAGAGCGCCTTGTTGGCCAGGCGCGCGCGCTCCTCGGGCACCCTCTGTCCACGCGGTGCATACAGCGAGAACACGGTCGCGTCGCCGATGCGCACGGCCGCGCCCTCGCTGCGCTCGACCACCGCGGAAGCCGTCGGCGGCGGAGTCGGGACGGGAAGCACCGGCGGCGGCAGCGCGATGGAAGCCGCAGGAGCAGCCTCGGGTTCGGGCACTGGCTCCGGCGGCGGAGGCTCGGGAACGGTCGCTTCAGCGGAAGCCGACGCCGAGAGCGCTGGGAGAGCACTCGGCAGCGCGCTGGGCGCCAGCGACGCTGAGGCGCTCGGCAGCGGTTTTGGCAGAAGCTTGGGCTTGGCCGAAGGTTCTTGGGCGGAGACTGGGACGGTGAGGGCCAGAAGCAGCGCAGCCGACAGGGCCACGCGGCCGGCCGGCAGTGACGGGCGGCGTCTTCGCATAGTCGCTCTCGGAAAAGGCGCGACTAGCTTCGGGCACCTAGGATCCAAGAGCAAGCACGGATCGGCGAGCGTGTGCGGCTGCTCGGCCGATCCGTTGCGCTTCGTCTCACATCACTTCGACGTGCAAGTCGCCTGGCCGCCGTTGACTCCACTTGAGACCTGCAGCGTCCACGTCGCGCAGGCATCCGGGTTCGGCGAGCTGCCACCCTGGTAGACGATGTTCACGAACACATCGCGACCCGAGTCGTTGCTTACCGGCGAGGCGTCGGACCAGCGCAGCGTGACGGCGGCGGGGTTTCCGCTGGCCGACGTCTGCACCGTACAACCGTCGTCGCAGCTCGCTTCGATGCTGTAAGAGGTCTGGGCAGGGCTGGTGAGCGAGAAGCGGACCGAGAGATCCTTGGCGGTCGCGCCGAGATCGCCTTCGTTGAGACGCATCTTGAAGCGCTTCTCGCCAAAGTCGCTGAAGCTCTGCGAGCCCGAGCTGTCGCCTGCCATCGCCGAGATGCTCGTCGGCGCCGAGCAAGCGGGCTCGAGGTTCAGCAGCCGCTCGCAGCCGTTCATCCCCTGACCGTCACAATTGGCCCAGCCGACGTTGCATGCTGCCACCCCACAGACGCTGGCGTTGCACAGCGGCGCGCCGTTCGGAGGCATGCAGATCAGGCCGCAGCCGCCGCAATTCAGCGGATCCGTCTGTGTGGGAGTCTCGCAGCCCGGTGAGCCGTTGCAGTCGGAGAAGCCGGGATGACACGCGATGTTGCACACGCCACCCAGACAGGACGGGTTTCCCCCGTTCGACGGGCAGATCAGGCCGCAGGCGCCGCAGTTGTTGAGATCGCTGGACGTCGACGTTTCGCAGCCGTTGTTGCTGCTGGCATCGCAGTTGGCGCGCCCCGGATCGCAGACGCCGACGGTGCACATACCGTTGCTGCAGCTCGCCGTTCCGCTCTGCACGCTACAGGCGTTGGCGCACGCGCCACAGTTGGCCGGGTCTGAGCTCGTGTCCACGCAGATGCCGCCGCAGTCGGTGGTCCCCGGCGGGCAGGTCAGATCGTCGACCGCGATGTCGACGTCGAGCGTGCCGTCACCGAGCTCGACCTGCTCGTCGCCCGCGCGAAACTGAAAGACCACACCCGTCTGCGTCTCGCTCGTGATCGAGAACATCGCCGGGTTTTCGGACTCGAGCGTGGCGTCGACGGTGACGAACGCGCCGCCGACCTCCTTCTCGAGCGTCCAGCCGTTGGCCAGGGTGATCAGGTAGTCACCGGCAGACAGCTGGGCCTGAAGCGACGAAGCGTCCGGATCCGTCTCCGTCGAGAGCTCTGCCGAAGTGGGTCCGGCGATGCTGAAGGTGCCCTGGCGCAGGCGATAGAGCACGCCGGTGTTGCTCACGCCGGTCAGAGCGAGCTCCAGGGTCCCTGCCCTGGCCTGCTCCTGCGGCACGTCCGAGCCGCAAGCGGGAAGCATTGCCGCACCCAAGAGACCCACGACACAAGCCAACGCACTGAGTCGAATCATCGCCATCGATTCCTCCACCGGCGCCCACCAATGGGCACCTCCACCTACATCCATGGCGGAGGACCGTCAACCGGCGGCTTTTTCCGGCAATGACTAGGGGAGATCGATGCGGATGACTTCGGCAGTCTTCAGGTTGGTGACGAAGGCGCGCCCGTCCGCGCCGCCAATCGTGACCCCGCCGAGCTCTCCGGCGGCGAGCCCGGTTTGCAGGCTGCGCAGCGGCTCGCCCGCGGTGCTGAAGGCGTGAATGACGCCGGTGGCGTTGTCGGTGACGAACAAGACGCCGTCGTGCAGCGTGAGCCCGCTCGGCAGCTGGAGCACGCCCGGCGCCACGACCTCTTCGAGCACTGCGCCGTCCATGCTGCGGTGCACGTCGATCGGATCGTAGGTGATCACGTCGGCCCCCGCCGTGCCGCTCTTCGTGTCGAGGCGCACGACGCGACCGTTACCGGTGTCGGCGATGTACAGCCAGCCGCTCGTCTCGTCGTAGTCGAGGTGCGACGGCACCCAGGGCGCGCGAGAGACCGCGCCTTCGACGTAGCGCAGGAGCTCACCATCCGAGTGATCCTCGCCGCCGGGCGGGTGCGGTGACTTGAAATCGTAACGATCGATCGCGCCGATCTGGCCGTTGAAGGTCCAGTACACGTTGTCGATCTCGTGCGCGATGCCCATGCAATACGGCGTCTCGTGCAGCATGTCGAGGTGCAGGCCGTTCTGACCGTCCGCCGCGCGCTCGCCGAACAGAGCCGGATCCCACAACACCGGACCGGCGTAGGGAGTCGGTTCATCGGTGTAGTTGTCGGTCCGCGACTCGCCGCAGGTGCCAAAGGCGCCGAACGGCGCGAAGGCGATCGAGGTTGGATTGCGCAGGAAGTGCCAGCTGTTGTCGTCGACCTCGACCACCGCGCTGGGCTCGGCTCCGCTCGCTCCACTGATGATCGCTATCCGGCCGACCAGTGCATCGCAACCAGTAGGATCGTCCATGGTGCAGGGCTGCTCGAGCGCAGCGTCGGGCTCGCGCAGCGTGACCCAGAGCTCGTCATCCGCCAGCGGGTTGAAGGCCAGCGCCGTCGCATGGTTCACGAGCCTCTGCGAGTAGACGGTGGTGAACACGACGGAGCCATCGCCGCTGCCGATGACGCCGGCCACCTCGGCGAGCGACTTGTTCGGCTCCGACGCCTCGTCCTCGTCCAGCGGCGCAGAAGAGCAGCCCGCCAGCAGTAGAGCCGCTGCGAGGACCTTCGCAGAGTTTTCCACAGCCATTCTGGACGAATGGCTTAGCACGGTCCGGCGGAGGCCGCCGGGGCTCAGAACTCGAAGCGGCCGCCGATCGTGGGCACGATCGCGAAGAAGGTACCGAAGCCGTTCTCTTCTGGGAGGTTCACGATGCCAGGACGCGCGTCGGCCAAGGGGTCCTGGAATTCTTCATCGTGGCTCGGCAGCGCCGTGGCGCGCTGACCCTCGCGCAGGCTCAGGCCGGTCTCGCCGGTGCGAGGCGTCTCGGGCGGCAACATCACGTAGAAGGCGACGCCCAGGTCGAGCGTGAAGCTCTTGCCGATCTTGTAACCAAACCGTGCCTCCGGCGCGATGAACGGTACCCAGATGCTGGCTTCGCGCTCGGGGATCCGGATGTCGTCGGTGTACTCGATCGTCTCGACGGGATCGCACGCCGGGTCCTGCGCGGCGCAGGGGTTGGTCAGCGTGCCGGTAAACGAGCCGCCGTTCTGGAACGTGGCCTTGCCGCGTGCGGCGCCCGCAGCGAAGCGGAGGGTGATCGGCGTCGTCTCGAGGAAGCTGTAAGACACGCTGAGCGCCGCGTACGGGCCCTTGAGGATCGTCTCGTCCTCGTAGTCATCGCTGGTGAACGTCGCCCGCTCGCCAGTCGTGGTCCCCGGCACCTCTTCACCGATCGCAGTGATGGTGCGGGTCGAGCTCCCTTTCAACCTGATGTAACCGACGCCGAGCTCGACGCCGAGCCCTCGGCTCAGCATGTAGCCGCCGCGCGCGCCCGCAGCGAAGCCGAAGGGCATTCCGTAGTCGGCGTCGCCGCCGAAACCCGCGACGGCCATCGCGACACCGCCGTAGGCCTCGACGTAGAGGTGCGGCACGAAGCCCGCGGACCACATCGGGTCGGACAGGTCGCGCTCGAGCACCGCCTTGACGTCCTCGTGCTCGCCCTTGATCAGGCGGATCTCTTTGCGGAAGGGCAAATGACCTTCGGCGATGACCTCGACCACGTGCGAGCCGCTGGGCAGGCGGCCTTCCCACACGCCGTTGCCGATCTGAACGCCGTCGATGTCGACGCGCGCGTTGGCCGGCACCGGCTCGATGCGGACTTCGGCGTCGAGTTGCACGGCGCTGAGCGTGAGGTTGGTGGCGGCGCCTTCCTTGACGTTGGCGGGCGTCGGCGCGGTGCCGAGCTGCCCTTCACCCTGGAGCAGCACCACGTGCGGGCCGGCGGCCACGACACCTTGCCAGACGGGCGTCTTGCCGACGACGGCGCCGTCGACGACGACGTCGAGCGTCTTGCCCTTGGCTTCCCTGACCACGAGCCTGCCGCTTGCCTTCAGGGCGGGCAACTTGGCGGAGATGGTCTTGCGCTGGCCACCGGCGACGAGGATCTGTTCTTCGTACGCCTCGTAGCCTTCCTTGACCACGCGCACGGTGTGCGTGCCGGCGTTCACGCCGATGGCGGCCATGGGCGTCTCGCCCTTCTGCTGCTGGCCGTCGATGACCACGGTCGAGCCGGGCTGATCGCTTTCGACCGCAACCTCACCGACGTTCTGCTTGAGCTTGGCGACGGCGTCGTCGATCGTCTTGCGCTCGTCCGGCGGAATGCTGGGGCCGAACTTTTCGATCAGCTCGTTGTACATGGCCAGCGCTTCGACGTAGCGCTTGAGCTGGCGCAGACAGAGAGCGGCGTTCTTCAGCGCGACGCGCGTGGGGAAGAGCTCGCGCGAAACGAGGAATTCGGCGAGCGCTGCGTCCCAGCTCTCGTTCTGCACGAGCTCGATGCCGCGCTGGAAGCGAACCTTGGCTTCTTCCTTCTTCTTCTCGACGTCCGCTGCCGGATCATCCGCAGGTGCAGCCGCGGGCGCATCCGCAGGCGGCGTGTCCTGCGCGCGAGCAGGAGACACGACGAGCAAAAGCCCGAGCACAACGAGACACCAAAGGCCCGCTAGAAACCGCATTTGAGCCTAACCCTACCAAAAGCGGGCAGGCTCCGGAACGCGCTTAGAGCGGCGCGTTACTTGAATTCATCGATGCCGGTTTCGACATTCGGCTTCGGCTTCGGCTTCGGCGCGTCCGCTGGCTTGTCAGCCGGCTTCGGGGCCGGCGCAGGGCCTGGGCGACCACGCGGACCCACGGCCACGGGAGCCGCTGGAGCGGCGGCCTTCTTGGCTTCGATGGTCGACGGCACTAATCCGCCGTCGGTGATGGCGACGAGGAACTCCTCGACCTTATCGCCGTTCTGAACGGTGACCTTCTTCATGCTCCCGGGCGTACCCGCGACGTCGATCTTGCCGTCGGCCACGCTCTGGAGCACGCCGTCGAGGGCGACCTGGGCGGCGTCGCTCGCGACCACCGTCAGCTTGAAAGTCTTGATCACCGGCGCCGGCTTCTCGGCGCTGACGATCTGCGTGACGGTGACGGTCGTCGGCGGAGCCGCGACCGGGGCCACCGGCTCTTCCTTCTTGCCCATGTTCAGCGCGGCAAAGGCGCCGCCGCCGAGCAGGAGCAGGCCGGCCGCTGCTGCCGCGATCTTGGGCAGCGGCGACTTGGCCGTGGGGACGGGCGCCACGCCGATCTGAGTGACGCTGAGACCCGTTCGAGTCGTCGCGCGCAGCATGCCGTCGTCGGTCATCTGCAGGCGGGGCGCGACGAACTCGCGCTGCTCCGCGCTCAGGCCGACGAGCATGTCGCCCGTGAGGCGTGAGCCGTCCGGCACCAGGGCCGAGAGGGCGTCACGCATTTCAGTGGCGTTCTGGAAGCGCCGGGCCAGATCGCGCGACATGGCCCGGTGGGCCACTTCGGCGAGCTCGGGCGGTACCCAGGGCGCCTTGTCCTGCAGCAGCGGAATGTCCGCCGTGATGATGCTCACCATCAGCTCGCCCAGCGACGAGGCGTCGCCGTAGGGCAGCTGGCCGCAGAGCAGCTCGTACAGCACGCAGCCCAGCGACCAGACGTCGCTGCGAGCGTCGATCTGGGTCGAGCCCTTGGCCTGCTCGGGCGACATGTAGAGCGGCGTGCCCAGCATGCTGCCGGTGCGGGTCAGGCCGGCCGAGGCCTCGGAGTAGCCCTCCATCTTCACCTTGGCGATGCCGAAGTCGAGGATCTTGGCCACGAGATCGCCGTTGTCGCGCTTGGTGAGGAAGATGTTCGCCGGCTTGATGTCGCGGTGGACGATGCCAGCGTCGTGGGCCTTGGCCAGGCCGGTGGCGGCCTGCAGGATGACCTTGGCGGCGGCGAGCGGCTGCAGCGCAGAGAACTTCTTGAGCGTGTGCTCGACGTCCTCTCCGTTCAGCAGCTCCATCACCATGTACGGGAAGCCCGTCTGGGGATCGCTGCCCGAGTCGAAGATCTGCACGATGTGATCGCTCTCGATCACGCTGCTGGCCTGCGCTTCACGGAAGAAGCGCTTGACCACCTGCTGGTGCTGCGCGAGCTCGGGCGAGAGCAGCACCTTCACGGCGACGCGCTTGAGCGTCGCCGCGTTGCGTCCCTCGTACACCGCGCCCATGCCGCCCATGCCGAGCAGGCTCAGGAGCTCGTATTTGCCAGCGATGGTCTGGCCGACCATGGTCTCGGTTTGAGCAGCCATTTCGTGTTGTGAGTTGGGGGCGGGCTCGATGCTCTCGCTCATTTCTGCCTACTCCGTAGCGCTAACCGTGACAGCTTTGCGCCGGCTCCGCACGCGCCTGTTGGAGAGGCGGATGCCGGCCAGCATGAAGGCCAGGGCCAGAGCCCCCAGGCCCGTGCGATTGTTGCCCGTTCCGACCGTACGGCAGCTGCAGGAACCCTCGTCGATCGAGCTCTCCGGGGGTGCGGTGATGCACGCCTTGGTGGTGGGCTCACACACGAAGCCTTCCTGGCAGTCGTTGGTGGCGGCGCAGGCGATGGCGCAGGCGCCGCTCGCCAGATCGCAGAGGTACGGGCGGCAGGCCGTCTGGGCGTTCCTACCCACGGACTGCAGGCGATCTTCCGAGCACATGGTCGCCACCGCGGCGGGCGTACAATTCCCCGTCAGGTCGTCGCAGGCGTAGCCCTGCGAGCAGTCGTCGTCGATCTCGCACTTGGTCAAGCACTCGTCGTCGTCGCCGCAGGCGTAGGGCGCGCAGTCCTCGTCGTCGTTGACGAGGCACTCACCGCGACCGTTGCACGACGACGAGCTCGCGACGCCGTCGTCGCACGTGGCCGCGCCGCAGGACGACCCGTTGACCGGGTAGGTGCAGGCGTCAGGCGACACACCGTCACAGACGCCGCCGCATTCTTCGCCCGCGAAGTCGCAGGCCGGACGATCGCCGACCGGAGCGCCCTCGACGGCAGTGCAAATACCCTCGTTGTTGGGCAGGTTGCAGGCCTGGCACTGGCCGCGGCAGGAAGTGTCGCAGCACAGGCCGTCGACGCAGAACCCGGAGCCGCAGAGGTTGTTGTCGTCACACGACGCGCCGTTGGCCAGCTTCTTCAGGCACGTTCCGCTGCTGCAGTAGTAGCCGTTCTGGCACTCGTCGTCGTTCTGGCACGGGTTGGTGCAGGCGCCTTCGCCGCTCGCCTCGCTGCAAACGTAGGGCTCGCAGGCGGTGGTGCCGGGCGAGTCGATGCAGGTGCCGTTGCCGTTGCAGATCTGACCCTGCACCGAGTTACCCACGCAGCTCGACTCGCCGCAGCTCGCTCCGTTGGGAGTGAGCGCGCAGCTGCCGTTGCCACACAGGCCGTTGAGGCCGCAGACGTTCGAGGTGTCCTGGGGACAATCGTCGCGCTCGTCGGTGTTGGGCGTCACCGTCTCGCACTTGCCGTCCTGGCCCTTCTGCTTGAGCGAGGCCTTGCAGGCGGTGCACTCGCCGGTGCAGTCCTGGTCGCAACACACACCGGGGATCGGGTCGCCCGAAGGAACCGCGCCCGACTCGAGGTCACCGATGCCGACGTCAGCGCAGAAGCCGCTGGCGCACTCGGAGTCATCGAAGCAGGACGAACCCGGCGTGAGCGTTCCCTTGCACTGGTTGTCGCTGCCGCAGAACGAGGTTCCAGCGCAGTCGGTGTTGTCGGTGCAGCTCGTTCGACAATCCACGCCGTTGGCGGCGCAGGCGAACCCGCCGCAGTTGCCAGTACCCACCGGCAAGGTCGCACACGTGGTGTCGATGCCGGTGCACTTCTGGACCGTGACGCTACCGTTGTCGCAGACCTGGCCGTTGCCACAGAGCGTGCCAGCCGAGCGGAACTGCTGACAGGTTCCGTTGCCGGCGCACATGCCCGTCGCGTCGCAAGCATTGGGGGTACCGTCCGGACAATCCGCATCGGGATCGGTGTTCGCCGGCGTGTAACCGCACGTTCCATCACCGAGGCCGCCGTTTCGGGTGTTCAGGCAGGAACGGCAGTCGCCGGTGCAGGCGTTGTCGCAGCAGATCTTGCTGCCGTCGTCTTCCGTGGAGCAGACGAGACCGGTCGCGCACATGGCGTCGCGATCGCAGCCGCTCACGCCCTTGACGAGGTCGGCGACGCACTGTCCACCGGAGTTACAGAAGTAGCCGGTGTCGCAGTCCCCATCGCCAGTGCAGGCGGTCAAACATGCCCCGCCCTTGCACAGGTACCCCGCGGAGCAGTTCTGCACGGTGCCCGTCGGACAACCCGCACCCGTGCCCGAGCAGTTCGAGGCCAGGCGCTGGGAGGTCGACGAAGCGCAGGTCTGAGCCGCGCACTCCGTGGTGTTCGACCAGTACTGGCACGCGGGAGCCGACGCGCTGCCGTTGCAGTTACCGGTGAAGCCACAGGTGCTCGCGGCCGTGGGCGGCTCGCACTCCGACTGCGGATCCGCGTTGACCGGAATCGGCTCGCACTGACCGTTGGGCTGACCCGTGAGGAGGTTGGAGCAAGCCTGGCAGGTGCCGCCGCAAGCGTTCTCGCAGCAGACGCCGTCGACGCAGAAGCCAGTCTTGCACTGGTTGCTGCTGTCGCAGGCGAGGCCGTCGTCGCGCTTCACCTTGCACTTCTGGTCGTTCAGCGTGTCGCACCAGTGGGTCGAGGTGCAGTCGCTGTTCGAGGCACACGACGAGAGACAGCCGGTCCCTGCCTGGCAGGTGTAGCCGGTCGCGCAGGCCGCCGTGCCAGCATCCGGGCAGCTCGTGGCGATGCCGTCACAGGTGTCGTCCACGAACTCGTGGGTCGTATCCGAGCAACCGGTCTCGGTCTTGCAGAGCTCACCCATCGCGTGGATGGCGCAGCCGCCGGTGCCGTCACAGGTGCCCACCGGTCCGCAGAGCTGACCGCTCACGGGATTGCAGGCTGCCTCGGCCTGACCCGCGGCGCGATCGCCGCACTGGCCGTTGACGCCGGACACCTGGTCGCTGGCACGGCAGCTCTGGCAGGTACCGGTGCAAGCGGTGTCGCAGCAGTACCCGTCCACGCAGTTGCCCGTGGCGCAGAGCTGCGTGTCGCCGAAGCAGTCCTGGCCGTTGGGCTTCTTGAGCTTGCACAGACCATCGACGGTGTCGCAGAAGTGCGTCGCAGTCGTGCAGTCGGAGTGCGCAGTGCAGGACGTGAGGCAGCCCGAGCCCGCCTTGCAGGTGTAGCCCGTGGCGCAGGCCTGGGTCCCCGCATCCGGGCAGGTCGAAGCGCTGCCGCTGCAGGTGTCGTCCTTGTACTCGTGCGTGCTGTCGGAGCAGCCCGTCTCGACCTTGCACACGGTCCCGGCGGCGGTGAGGGTGCAGCCGAAGTTACCGTCGCAGGTGCCGATCGGGCCGCACGCGGTGCCGTCCGGATTGCAGGCCGCCTCGGTCTTGCCGGCTTCGCGCGCACCGCAGGTACCGTTGGGGAGGCCCGTCTGGGCGGAGGCGCAGCTCGCGCAGAGCCCGGCGCAGGCCGTGTCGCAGCAGTAGCCGTCGACGCAGTTGCCCGTCGCGCACATGCCAGGATCGCCGAAGCAATCAAAGCCGTTGTTCTTCTTCGGCTTGCACTTGGCATCGTTGGAGTCGCAGAAGTGCGTCGCCGTCGTGCAATCGCTGTTCTGGGCGCACGACGTCAGACAGCCGACGCCGTTCTGACAGGTGTAGCCAGCAGCGCAGGAGGCGGTGCCGCCGTCCTGGCAGGCGCTGTCGGTGCCGTTGCACTTGTCGTCCACGTACTCGACCGTGGAGGGCGAGCCCGCAACGCACGTGGTTTCGTTGTTACAAACCTCGCCGGCGGGATGCAGGGTGCAGCCGCCGAGGCCGTTGCAGGTGCCGACGGGGCCGCAGGCCGTGCCGTCCGGGGCGCAACCGCCCTCGAACTGGCCCGGTGCGCGGTCTCCGCAGAAGCCGTCGGCGCCGCTGACCTGGTCGGCGGCCTTGCAGCTCTGGCACATTCCGGTGCACGAAGTGTTGCAGCAAACGCCGTCGACGCAGTTACCCGTCTTGCACTGACCGCTGGCAGAGCACGCGACGCCGTTGTCCTTCTTGAGCTTGCACTTCTCGAGGTCGGTGTCGCAGTAGTGGGTGTCGGTGGTGCACCAGTCGTCCTGGATGCAGTTCGTCACGCAGTTTCCACCCTGGTCGTCGCGGCAGGTGTAGCCGGTGAGGCAGGGGGTCGTGGCCTGGTCCTCACAGAAGTGGCTGACGCCGTCGCAGATGTCGTCCACGTACTGTGCCGTCGAGGGCTGCCCCGGAGCGCCAGGAACGCAGCTGGTCTCGTCGTTGCAGATCTCGCCGTCCGGATGGAGGGCGCAGGCAGCCTGCCCACCGGTGAGGCCGTTGCACTCTCCGATGAAGCCGCAGGTCTCGCCGACGACCGGGGCGCAGTCGGTCTCGGGGACACCAACGGCCTTGCTGCCGCAGTTACCGTCGGGCCCGCCGCCGACGCGCTCGCTGCCCTTGCAGGTGTCACACAGGCTGTCACATGCCGAATCGCAGCACATGCCCTGAGGAGTACCGGCGCCCTTGCACTCAGCGGAACGGCATTGCCGTTTGTCTTCGCAAGCGTCGCCGTTATCCCTGAAGTCGAAGATCTTGACCTTGTTCGAGGGGCCCGTGTTCGGCGGCTGATCGACGGGGATGCCCATGATCTTGCCGTCCGCCAGGGGAACGAACTGGCCGCGGCTCGAGCG
>DATLIL010000796.1:0-3675 GCA_035539475.1 Polyangiaceae bacterium | reverse complement strand
GCCTTGGGCGGCGCCGTGCGGGTCTCGTGGCAGGCAGTGAAAAGGAGCGTGGCAACCAGGAAGCGGATCATGTTTTCAGCCAAGACCATTGGGTGGAGCGCCGCCGTCGTCAACGCGAGGAGACTTGCCGGATTCGAATTGGTGTGGATGTAGGGCGAGCGGTGCCACGGCCGTGGCCGGTGAGGCTGTGTTACATTTGGGGGTTGAACGTCTAACTCCCGGAGGTTCTTCCTTGGCGCCACATAGCGGCAGACACGTTGGAGGCTCGGCATCAGTGTATCGCTGCGCGTCGCTGATTGCCCTCGCGCTCGCGTTCGGCTCTGCGCGCGAGGCACGAGCCGAGATCCTGTTTCACGACGAGTTCGAGGGCGGCTTGACGGCCTGGACGATCGACGGCGGCTGGAGCACGACCTCGACCGGGCCGCACAGCACGACCCAAAGCCTCACGGACACACCCGGCTACAACTACAGCAGCGGCAGTAACGGCAAGACCATCACGCTCACCACGCCGATCGATCTCACCAACGCGAGGTGGCCGCGTTTCTGGTTCTGGCTGCGCTACGACTCCGAACAGTTCCACGACTACCTTCACGTCGAGACCAGCATCAACGGCACCTACTGGACGACGCAAAATTCGTTCAGTGGAAGCCAGGTAGACTGGAAGCTGTTCGAGGTGTCGATCGCAGGCTGGGCTGGTCAGCCCAGCGTCTACGTTCGTTTCCGAATCGAGACCGACGCCATCATCCACAAAGACGGCTGGTACATCGACGACTTCGTGTTCGACGACGGAAACTTCCCCATCACGTTCACGTCGCCGGTCGCAAGCACTGCCTGGGCCGGCAACTCCAATCAGTCGGTCACCTGGACATACGACGGCAGCTACGCGCCGCTCGCGACTCACATGGATGTCCGCTACTCGGACGGCGACGTTCTCTACTACGCGCTGGACCTGGGACTCCCCATGGATGCGACGAGCTCATCGTGGCTCGTTCCGTCCAACGTCAACACGTCGCAGGCCAAGGTGCGCATCGAGCTGTTCGACCAATGGGGCACGGTCCTGTCGTCGACCTACTCGTCTCCTTTCGTGCTCGATTCCACCATTCCGGGCACGTTTACCCTGGCGTCGCCCGCGACCAGCACCTGCGGCTCGGCCACTCCCGCGTTCGACTGGAACGACGCCTCCGACGCCAACGGCGTCGACTACACATTGACGGTCACACCGTCGAGCGGGTCCGCATTCGTGAAGAGCGACATCGCCACGAGCAACTACACACTCGGCGCGGGTGAAGCGCTCGCCGAAGCGGGCAACCCCCACACCTGGAAGGTGACGGCGGTCGATCCCGTGGGAAATAGCCGCACGACGACGACGCGCTCGTACACGGCCGACGGGACGGCGCCGGTGGACTTTGCGCTGACGGGACCTCCGGACGGAACGGATACCGACGGCGTGGGTCTCGCCTTCTCGTGGAACGAGACGACGGACCTCGGCTGTGGTCTTTCGCACTACGTCCTCTACATCGACGGGGACGCCTGCGCCGACAACCTGCCGGTCGGGACGAGCTCGATCGCGCTCGATACGACGAGCTGCGCCGTACTGTCGGGCGGAACGCACACGTGGACCGTTGCGGCCATCGACACGGCGGGCAATGTTGGCTGGAGCTCCGCCTCGCCTGGAGGCGTGAGCGGATGGACGTTCACATTGCCGGGCCCGCCTGCGGGAGAAGGGGGCGCAGGCGGTGAAGGGGGCTCGGGAGGCGTCGTCAGTGAAGGCGGCGCAGCGGGACAGAGTGGCGCTCCGAGTGAAGCCGGCGCTCCGAGTGAAGCCGGTGGCCCTGGCAGTGCTGGAGCACCCTCGGGAGACGGTGGCGAGCCATCCGCTAGCTCAGGCACTGGTGGCAGCGGCCCGAGCGGTAACGGCGGCAAGGGAGGCTCGACGAGTGCTGGCGGTCGCGGCGGCACGACCGCCGACGGAGGAACGAGCACCAACGGTGGCATGAGCTCCGGCGCTAGCTCGCAAGACGACGGCGGCTGTGGCTGTCGCGTGCCGTCGCGCTCGTCGCGCTACGAGCTTTCGCTCCTCCTGACGACGCTGGCTGCGCTTGCGCTCGGGCGACGTCGCCGGCGTCGCTGAGTCGGCGCTCGCTCCGGCGCGGTCTGTGCATCGCTGGGCCCAGAGGCCATTCATGTACGTGTTAGCCCTTTTGCTGGGTGTGGTCGCCGGTCTGCGAACGATGTCGGCTCCGGCCGCAGTGAGCTGGGCCGCTTACCTGGGTTGGCTGGATCTGCACGGCACCAGGCTCGCGTTCCTCGGCAACGCCTTCGCTCCCTGGCTCCTGACCGCGCTGGCCCTGTTCGAACTGGTCACCGACCAACTCCCCACCACGCCGAGTCGAAAGACGCCGATGCAGTTTGCCGCGCGCATCGCCAGCGGCGCGCTGTGCGGCGCAGCCATCGGCGTGGACGCCGGAAACTGGATCATCGGTCTCGTCTTGGGCGTCGTCGGCGCGGTGATCGGCACGCTCGCTGGCCACGAGATCAGGCGACGTCTGGCGTCGGCCTTTCACCGTGATCGCCCGGCCGCGTTCATCGAGGACGCCGTCGCGGTCGCGGGGGCTCTCGTCATCCTGCTGGTGCTGCGATGACGAGGCAGTTCGACGCGATCATCGTGGGCGCCGGGCAGGCGGGGCCGCCGCTCGCAAGGCGCCTCACCGGGGCCGGAATGAACGTGGCGCTGGTCGAGCGCAAGTTTTTCGGCGGCACCTGCGTGAACACCGGCTGTACGCCGACCAAGACGCTCGTGGCCAGCGCCCGTGCCCTTCACGTGGCACGCCGCGCGCGCGACTTCGGCGTGACGATCGAGGGTAGCATCGGCGTCGACATGCGGCGTGTGAAGGCTCGCGCCGAGCGGAACGTCGTCAGCTTCAGGGAGGGTGTCCGGCGATCGCTCGTGGAAAATCCACGTTGCACGGTGCTGACGGGCCAGGCGAAGTTCGAGTCGCGTGACACGATCCGCGTCGGGAACGAGCTCCTGAGCTCGGAGCGCATCTTCCTCAACGTGGGTGGGAGGGCGTTCGTCCCACCTCTCAAAGGCGTCGAGGGCGTTCCCTTCCTCACGAACACGACGATGCTCCAGCTCGACACGGTTCCGCGCCATCTGGTGGTCGTCGGCGGTAGCTATGTCGGGCTCGAGTTCGCGCAAATGTACCGCCGCTTCGGCAGCGAGGTGACCGTGATCGAGAAGGGGCCGCGGCTGATCGGGCGCGAGGACGAGGACGTGTCGACGGCGATCAAGGAGATCCTCGGGGGCGAGGGCATCGCCTTCCGTCTCGAGGCCGAATGCATCGCCTTTTCCAAGGCGAGCGATGGAATTCAGGTGCACGTCGACTGCGCCACCGGTGATCGCACGGTGATGGGGACGCACGTGTTGCTCGCCGTGGGCCGGCGTTCGAACACCGACGACCTCGGGCTCGACCGCGCCGGAGTGCAGGTCGACGCGCGCGGCAACATTCCAGTCGACGACGAGCTCCGCACGAACGTGCCCGGCATCTGGGCGCTCGGCGACTGCAACGGCCGGGGAGCCTTCACGCACACGGCTTACAACGACTTCGAGATCGTGGCCGCGAACCTGCTCGACGGAGACGCTCGCCGGCTCAGCGATCGGATCACCGCCTACGC
>DATLIL010000795.1:0-1997 GCA_035539475.1 Polyangiaceae bacterium | reverse complement strand
GAGCGTCTCGCCCCGGACGAGCGGGCTGCCTTCTTGCTGCACACCGCGTTCGAGTACCCGCACGCGGACATCGCCGAGCTGCTCGGCAAGAGCGAACCGAACGTGCGGCAGATGGTCCACCGGGCCAGGGCCCGCATCGTCAAGGATCGGCCACACCGCGCGCCCGATCCCGAGCGCGCGCGGGCGCTCGTCGAGCGCTTCGTCACGGCCTGGCGTGGGCGAGATCAGGCGGCGCTGCTCGAGGTTCTGGCCACGGACGTGACCCTCACGTCCGACGGCGGCGGTCGTGTCTCGGCGGCGACGCGCACCGTCTTCGGTGCCGATCGCGTGAGCCGGTTCCTGTTCGGCGTGGGCAGGAAATGGTACGCAGCCGACACCCTGCGAGTCGGGCTCGTCGGAGGCACGCCCGGAGTGATCCGCTTTCACGGAGGCGCCGTGAAGGGGGTCATCGCCGTCGAGTGTGACGCCGATCACGTCGCCGCGATCTACTCCGTGCTGAACCCGGAAAAGCTGCCTAGTACGTGAAGCCGCTACCGCCGATGAACTCACGCAAGATCGAAGTCGGCGGCACGTGATCGGGGTGGATGGGCACGAACAGCTGAAGCAACTGCCGCAGGCGCCGGGCGCTCGGCGCTTCGGCTGACTGACGCGGCACCTCGAGCAGGTAGCGCTCGGCGTACACGCGCAGCACGCTGACCTCGTAGATCAGCGACGTGTCGAAGACGCTGTCGGCCTCCGCCTGTGACGGAAAGATATGGAGCCGCTCGGCGCGACGAACGCTGGGCCAACGCGCCAGCGTTTCCGCCGCCGCGAAGCCGCGCTGATGTCGATCGCGGACGATGCGGCGGAGCAGCCGTACGTCGGCCGGCTCGAGCGACGACAGCCGATCGAAGGCGAGGGAGGTCGCGGGATGCACGAAGACGTTGAAGGCGCTGGCGCGACCGCCCGTGCCGTACAGCGCCGGATTCAGCGCGTGGATACCTTCGACCAGGAGCACGTTGCGAGTGCCCAGCTGGAGCTCGGTGCCGGCGTGCGCCTTGCGCAGGCCCTGCTGGAAATCGTAGCGCGGTGTGCGCACGGCCTCTCCTCGCAGCAACGCCGCGAGATCGCCGCGCAGCAGCGCGAGATCGAGCGCCTCCAGCGCTTCGAAGTCGTACTCGCCGCTCTCGTCACGCTGCTGGCGCTTGCGTTCGAGGTAGTAATCGTCGAGCGACAGCTCGAGCGGCTCGATGCCGTTGACGCGGAGCTGCACCAGCAGGCGTTTGATGAACGTGGTCTTGCCCGACGACGACGGCCCGGCCACGGCGACGACGCGTACATTGCCGCGCTGCGAGATCTGATCGGCGATCTCGGCGATGCGTTTCTCGTGAAATCCCTCGCTCACCCGGATGAGCTCCGCGACGCGACCCTGGACGCAGACGCGGTTGAACGTACCCACGCCGTCCACACCGAGCAGCTCGAGCCACTCCGCCTGCCGCAGCGTCATCGGCGCCCCGTAGCGCGGAGCGCGCAGCTCCAGGGCCATCGTCGGAACCGCGCGGTGCGGCAGCACGGTGCGAATGCGAGGCCCGAAGTCCAGCAGCAGGCCCAGCGGGTGCTCCAGCACGTGAACCTGCTCGAGCAGTCCGGCGTGAGGCAAAAACGGGCGCGGAGCGGCCGACCATGTCTCGCCACAGCGGAGCAAGGTGACGAACGGCTCGAGCCAATCCTCCAGCAGCAGGTACGCCCCGCGGTCGTCCTGCCGCCGGAAAAGCTCGATCGCCTCCTTGACCGACCACGGCTCCTCTCGAATTTCGGTGTTCGCTCTACAAAGCTCGGTCAGCCGCTCGTCGAGCGCGCGCGCCAGCTCGGTCTTGTCTGCATCGCCCTGCACCAGGACCAGTCGACCCGAGGTGATCGACGCACCGAGCTGGAGCCGCACACCGAGCTGGCGCGCTGCCTCGAGCAGTACCAGCCCGGCGCTGCGCCGGTAGATGTCGCGGCCCTCCCAGTCACGC
>DATLIL010000794.1:0-17020 GCA_035539475.1 Polyangiaceae bacterium | reverse complement strand
GGTGCGAGGTCGTAGGCGCGCTGGCGGCCGCGCCGGTCACCTGCCCGGGACGAAGGTCACGCGTCGCGGTAGGTGGCAGTGGCGACGAAGCGCAGCACTCGGCGGCACTCGCCGCTGCCGACCTGGCCCATGCAGGGGTTCTGACCCTCGAAAGTCGGCTTACGCGCCTGCAGCGCCTGCATGATGACGTTGGTCACGTCGTGACCGCCGTCCTTGCACGCCTTGTCGTGGCAGGTGATGACGAACAGGGCGGGCGCGTTGTCCACGACGATGCGCCGGACATGTGAGCCCTCGGGGTTGGCCGCGGGATCGGTCGACGTGCCCTGCTGCACGTCGAGGCGCAGGCTCTCCAGGCCTGGCACGACCTCGGACAGCCGAGGCGCGTCATCCTCGCGCTTCTTTCGTTCGGCGTAGCGGCGAGCAGCGTCGCCATTTCGATACCAGTTCATCGAGTAGCTCTTGACCATAGCTCGCGGCGCGGCGCCGCGCCACGAGGGCTTTGACCCAAGGGCCTGAACGCTCGGACAAACGCGAAATGCCTCATGGCGCGGATGGCCTGGCCGGTCTAGAAACACGCTCCACCCGCAAAGGGAGCAATGGCCGGAAACACGACCTTCAAAAAGCGTCAGAAGGAAGCCCAGCGCATCGCGCGCCAGCAGGAGAAAGAGCTCAAGCGCCAGCAGCGCCGCAGCGAGGTGCGCGAGTCGCCTGATGTTGCGCCCGGTGAAGACCCCGACATCGCCGGCATCGTGCCCGGCCCACAGCCGCTTCCCGAAGGTTTCGAAGATTAGCTACTGCAGGCTCTCGATCCAGGTCAGGACGGCGCTGTAACCAACATTGTCGATCACCTCGCGCATGGGCGGCATGCGCGTGCCCGCCACGTCGCTGTTGATACGCGTGAGGATCACGCTGTTCAGCGGCGTGGCCGGATCGATACGCAGATTGGGATAGGTCCCGTTGGCGGCCATCTCGTCGACCGCCGTCGTCATGGCGTGCGTGGCCTCCACCGTGGTGTGACCGACGAGTAGCCGCAGCCACATGGCCTGAGGCTGCTCGGGCACCGACGTCGTCGGTACGCCGGTCTCGTTGTGGCAGTTGCCGCAGTTGGCGTGCAGGTAGCCGAGCGCGGCCTGCGTGACCTCGTTGCCCGGCGGATCGAAGCTCAGGCCCGTCGCGCCGCTATTGCTCTCGATGTCGGTCAGCACGCCCCAGTCGACCAGATCGGAGAGCTTCACGCCGGGTAGCGCGTGGCTGAGCTGGATGGCGCTGAAGCCGAGCACGCGCTCGGAGAGCCGGCCGTGGCAGTTGATGCACTCGCTCTGACTCGGAATGTTGTGCGTGGTGCCGTTCGCGTCGACGACGCCCGCCGCCTCGACCAGCAGGGCGAGACTCGGATCGGGGATAGGATCGTTCGAGCCCAGGTCCTGGGGCCACTGGTAGCTCACCATCAGCCAGTCGTCGGGGGTGTTGCCGTAGTGCAGCATCAGCCGCGTCTCGATCAGCTTGCCGTCGATCTTGAATTCCTTCCACAGCCGCGTGCCCACCGGAAAGACCCAGTGATCCATGTTGGCGGTGTCGATTGGCGCGCACTTCGGCAGGTAGATCCAGCGCGTCTTCTCGGCTGCGCCGGAGAACAGCTTGTACTCGGGTTGAAACTCACGAACGTACGGCGAGAGCTCCCAGCCGTTGTTGCCGTTCTGCACGTAGAGGCCCGTCGCGCCGAGGTTCGGCGGCGCCGTGTTGACCGCCTCGAGCCCGGAGTCGTCGCTGCACGACTGGTCGCAGACCTGCGCCCCCTGGCACTCGGTGGTGCAGGAGTCACAGGCGCACTCGTACACGGCCGCGATGAGCAGCGCCGCGTCGCCGTGATCGGCGACGCCCTGGCGCACGCAGGCCGCGTCTTCGCAGACCGCGACGCAGGCGAGCCAGGCGCTGCAAGCCGTGCTGTCTTCGCACGCCTTCTGCTCTGCCTCGCAAGCCGTCGCCGTACAGGCCGTGCACGCTGGTCCGGCCGCGGGGGGCTCACCACCGCTGCCGCCTTCGCCGCCGCTCTCGCCGCCGCCGCCGGTTCCGCTCTGGCTCGTGCTTCCGGCGCTGCCGCCCTTGCTCGTGCTCCCGGCGCTGCCACCGCTGCCGCCCGATCCGCCCTTGCCGGCGCTGGCGACATCGGGCCCGCCATCGTTACCCTCGTCGCTCGAGCAGGCCCACAGCAGCGCGAGCGCGGGACAGACTACCGCCAACGTTCGTGACCAGGCTCCCATGGCTCGTACTTCGGCCACGCCTGTTAGCGGACGTCAAGCCGCTCGGCGAACGCTTGGAGCTTCGACACGTTCAACGCTTGGGAGCCTCGATCAGCTTGCCACCGAGAGCGATCATGTCCTCGTCGGCTGCCATCCAGTCGAGCGTGTTCTTGAAAGTCAGAATGACGTTCGTCAGGTGCTTCTGCGCGTAAGGGCCGGCTATGGCCAGGAGCATCTCGTCGCCTTCGCCGTTGCCCCGCGGGTTGCCGGCGAAGGCCAGGGGGTTGGTCAGGAACAGGCTGGAAGCGATCACCAGCAGCCGCGCCGGCCCTGTCGCGCGCTCGGCGCCGAAGGCGCTCTTGAGCTTGCCCTCGGCGGCCGCGGCCACGACATAGGACTGCCCCGCGGCGGGTGACGGCCACTGCTCGCGGAACTTCAGCTCGACCGTTCGGGTCGTCTCCACGCTGCTGTCCGCGCTCGAGCGGGCCAGCGCCTGCAACTCGACGTCGTCGGGCTGGACGCCCGAACGGAGCGTTAGGCTCGACGGAAAGGGGAACATCAGCTCGTCCAGGCGGAAGAACGGCGGAAAGCTCGAATCGAGGCCGCGCTCCTGGGCGGTGACGCGCGCGATCGCGGGATGGCGGATCCAGGACGGGCCCTCCTGGGTCATGACGCCGATCCGCAAGTGGGAGGTCCAGTCGAACACCACGTTCTCCTCGAGCTCGATGCCGTAGCCGTGCAGCAGCGGCACCAGGCCGTGAGTCCCGAGCTTGGCCTCGAGCTTCGCGTCGTGGGCCGGAATATTCGCTGCCGATGCGAAGGCCACCACCGCCTTGCCGCGGAGCAGGAAGCGGTCGATGCGGCGGAGCTCGTCGAGCGTGTAGTCCTGCGCGGGCTGGGTGACGATGAGCCCCAGCAGGGACGGATCGATCTCGCCGGCGCCGCCTTTCAGATCGACCTCTACGAGGCTGTAGAACGGAAAGGCTTGCTGCATGATGCCGAGGAGGCTCGGCGTGGCGAGCATCGTCCTCGTCCGCGGCACCAGGTTGGTGTCATCGAGCCGCAGCTCGCCCTTGCCCGTCACAACTCCGATCCGGCGCTGCAGGCCGTCGGCCTTGCACTGGATCTCGAGCATTTTGTGCGTGATCCAGAACTCGAGCCCCTCGACGCCGTTCTCGGCGTTGAGCGCGGGGAGCACGCCGACCTCGCCGCGGTACTCGAGCGCGATACCCAGGTAACCCTCACCGCCCGGAAGCGCCTGGCGCAGCATCTGCGAGCGTTCGGCGCGCTGCTCGAGCTCTCTGCCGTCAACTTCGACGAGCTCGACGCGAAGCTTGCCCTGGCCGGCACGTTCGTAGGCCGCGAAAAGCTCGGTCAGGTCCGCGATGAATACGTCGGTCTCGGGTCCGACGCGCGTCACGAACACGGTCGCTTGCATCGGCTCCTTCAGCGAGGCGAGCAGCTTCGTGCTGGCGCGCGTCACGGTGACCTTCGGCGGCTCCTCGGCGACGGCGCTCGCGCTCGCTTGCGGAACAGGGGTCGCCACGGCCGCGGCAGGTGCAGGTCCACGGCTCGAGCAGGCGGTGATGGTGACGGCGAGCAACGCCGCGAGAACGCGAAGGCCCATGCACCGGCGATCAGAGCCGTCCCGGCGAGGGCCGTCAATCAGGCGCCGCGGCCACCCACGGCGCGCGCCTTGATCAGCCGCATGTAGCCTTGCTGCAACGTCACCAGCGCGATGCAGACGAGCGTGCTCTCGAGCAGATAGACGTCGAGAAAGGCCGTGAGCAGCTCCGTCCAGCGCGAGAACAGGTCGCCCAGCGTGTACGTGACGGCGGTCCACAGCGCCAGGCCGGCGACGACGGCAGGCAGGAACAGGACGAAGCGGCTGCGGGCCGCGCCGGCAAGCACTGCCACGGTCGGTACGGGCGCGATCGTGAGCAGCAGCACCCCCCAGCGCGCAAACAGGCGTTCGAGCCAGCGCACCAGCTTGGCCAGGCGGGGGTAGCGCTGCTCGATCCATTTCACTGCCGCCGGACCGTAGAGCGCACCGAGGCCGAATGCCGCGAGGGCGGTCAGGGTGCGGCGCAACGTGGCGACCGTGATCAGAGGCACGGGATCCAGCGTCGCTGCGGCCAGCGCGACGTGGTGGGCGGCTGGCGAAATCGCCACGAGCAGCAGCGGACTCTTCACCAGCAGATACGGAGAGAGTGCCGTGCCGACCAGGCTGGCCACCGTGACGAGGGCGAGCAGTGCGAGGATCGCCACACGCAAGCGAGGAGGGACTGGGTCGGCCAAGTCCAAGACAGGATAGGGCGGGAGGCGCCCGCCGCAACTGCTCAGACGTCGACGACCAACCCGGCGAGAAACTCGGGGTTGAGCTCGATCCCGGCGTAACCAAAGGGATTGCAGAGCAGGCGGGTCTCACCGAGCTCGGTTCGCACGGAGCTATGGGTGTGGCCATGTAGCCAGAGTCGCGGCTGACGTTCGAGGATCAGCGGCTCGAGGTCGCAAACGAAGAACGGGTTGAGCGGGTGACCGACGTAGCGCGGCGCCACCGAGCGCTGGCTCGGTAAGTGGTGGCTGACGACGATGTCCCTGGGCCCGAGGTGCTGCTCCAGAAACGCCACGCTGCGCGTGTTCTCGAGATAGACCCACGAGTCCAGGCCACGGATCTGCGCGAAGTCGCTCAGCCCGACCTTCAGCCGTCTCTCGTCCGGGTGGCGCGGGAACCAGAGCGGCGCGCCGATGAAGCGCTGGCCCAGGATCTCGGCGACGCCGACGTCGAGCCAGACGAGGTTCGCATTCTCGCGCTGCGCCTGCCCGGTGAGCTCGTGCACCGTCTCGCGGTCCGACGAGTAGAACTCGTGGTTGCCGTGCACGTAGACGACGCTGGCGTGGCGATAGCGCGAGCAGAGCAAGGCGAGCGCCGCAGGAATACCGGTTGCGACGGCGATGTCGCCAGCGAGCACGAGAACGTCCACGCCGCGCGGATCGAGCGCGTCGACGAAGGCGCGGCCGCCGTCGCGCTGAAACTCGAAGTGCAGATCGGAGAGGAGCTGGATTCGCACGGCAGCGGAACAACTAGCATGGCGTCCGGAGACTGCTTGTTTGAAGTGCACGCCAGCGGGTGATGATCGAGCGCGAAAAATGGCCAAAACATCGGTAAAAGTGCGAGTTTGACCACGGTTTTAGTGGCGGCCTTCGTGGCCAGTGTGGCAATGATGAGCGATGCCGAGGTTCAACGGACGCTGGTGCGTCGCGGGATTGATCTGCGCTCTGGCTGTCGCCTGCGCTAGCGAGGACAGCGACAACGTCCCCGATCCAAAGCCTCGTGGCGGCAAGGGGGGCACAACGGGCGGCGGCGGCAACGGCGGCTCGATCAGTGCGGGCACGAGCGGAGCCGGAAACGCGGGCGGCTCATCCGGCTCTTCTGGCACGGGAGGTTCGTCCGGTAGCGCTGGCAGCGGTGGCAGCTCCGGCAGCGCGGGGACGGCGGGCTCGTCGGTGGGCGGCGCTCCTGACATGGGCGGCGCGGGTGGTGACACGAACCTCGCTGGCAGCCCTGGCGTTGGCGGTGAGCCGGGCGCTGGCGGCACTCCCGGTTCCGCTGGCGAGCCAGGCGCTGGCGGTACTCCCGGTGCGGGCGGCGAGCCCGGTATGGCCGGCGCCGGCGGCGCGGGCAACCTCATGTGCGAGGACGGCATCAAGAACGGCAACGAGGCCCACATCGACTGCGGCGATGCCGCCGGCGAGTGCGGCGATTGCAGCTTTCCGCTCACTCGTTACATCGAGGGCAATACCGGCAACATGGGCACGGTCACGATCACCTGGGACGCGACCAACCTCTATTACTACTTCGACGTCGTCGACAGCACGGCCCAGAACGACTCGGCGCTGCACTGGGAAGACGACTCGGTCGAGCTCTACCTCGATCTGAACAACGGCAAGTCAGGCGCCTACCAGTCCGACGACCATCAGATCACGATCGCGCGGGGAGCGACCGACATTCAGGGCAACTACGGCGACGCCACCATCGGGAGCATCGTCGTGGTGCGCACCACGGACGCCGCGGGCTACACGCTCGACGTGACCATCCCGTGGGCGGCGCTCGGCCTCGGCAGTGCCCCGGTGGGCCAGAACATCGGCTTCGACTTCGCCGTCAACAACGACACCGATGGCGGCACTCGTAACAGTCAGATCATGGTGTTCGGTGACACCGACAATCACCAGGACACCACGAACTTCGGCACGATCACCATCCGCTAGCGCGCGGCTTCGAGGTAGGCGCAGAGCGCGTTGACGAGCTTCATCTGGCGCGGCGTCTTGCACGAAACGCGGGCCAGCTCGGGGTTGCCCACCACGATGCACAGCGCCTTCGCGCGTGAGACCGCGACGTTCAGGCGGTTCGTGCTGTAGAGGAACTCGAGCCCGCGCGGCGCCTCGTCGGCGGTCGACGTCGTCATCGAGTAGATCACGACCGGCGCTTCCTGGCCCTGAAACTTGTCCACGGTGCCGACGCGCAGGTTCGGCAGCGCGCGCTTCAGCGCGGCGACCTGGGCGTTGTAGGGTGCGACGATCAGCACGTCGTCGGCAGAGGCCGCCTTCGAGGCGAGCAGGTCGGTGACGATCCGCGTGATGAGCTCGATCTCTTCCGGTGAGTGGTTGCTGTTGCCGTCGTGGGCGACGGGCACGAAGCGCAGGCCGGAGCCGGAGAAAGTCCCGGAGCCGGTGATGCTCTGGCGCTCGAGACCGAGCCCGGCCTGCGGCTCGAGGCGCCCCTCGTAGAAGACACGCGAGACGAAGTCGCAGATCAGCGGGTGCAGCCGGCGAGTGTGCGGCAAGAAGACGCCGCGCTCCGCCGGGATGGTCAGCGCGTCGCCGAGCAGGTGCTCGAGCGCAGAGACCTCGGCCCCGGGCGGGTGCACACCCTTCTGCGGCTGCTCGAGCTGCGCCGGATCGCCGAAGAGCACGAGGCTCTTGGCGGCGCGCGACACGGCCAGCACGTTGGCGAGCGACATCTGCCCCGCTTCGTCGACGACGAGCACGTCGAGGCTCTCGGCGAAGCGCTCGGAGGCCCAGGTCCAGGACGTTCCGCCGACGAGGTCGAGCTCACCGGCGAGCAGGCGCTTGTGCGCCCTGGGCTTGTCGTTGTTGATCTCGAACGGGTACGGATCGTCGTCGTCGCTGTCGTCGTCGTCCTGGAGGTGCAGGGTGCGCGCGCTGCCGAGCTCGGCGACCTTCTTCAGCACGTTCTTGATCACGGCGTGGCTGTTGGCCGTGACACCCACGCGCTTGCCTGCGCGGATCAGCGACAGGATCATCAGTGCGGCCTGGTGCGTCTTGCCCGAGCCGGGCGGCCCCTGCACGGCCATGACCGAGCCGTCGAGGGCCAGGGCCAGGCGTGCGAGCGCGTCCTCGACGGACTCTCCGGGGCGCACCAGGGGCTCGTCCGGAGCCTGGCCGACGCGCGGCGGCTGGCGGCGCAGGAGCTCGCGCGCGGCGCGGAAGTCGTCACCGTCCGGATTGCGGGCCACGGCCTCGCCCAGTGCCAGCAGGCTCTCTTCGTGGGCCTTGGTCTGCATCGGTCCGCCGGGCACCAGCGCGCGTGGGTGCGGCGCCGTGTTGCGCTTGCCGCGCTTGAGCTCGATGAAGGTCTCACCGATGGCGACGACCTCACCTGCCGACTTCTCGGTATCGGGATCGTCGGGCTGCGGCTTCGTGCGTACGGCGTGCTCCTGCGGTGGAAACACGTAGCGGTAGACGAGCGACTGCTTGAGCGGTCGCGGCTCGCCCTCCAGGTCCAGGCCGGCGAGCACGCTGCGATCGGCGAGACGCTCGTGCGGCGGTATCGCCAGCGCGCGAAAGTACTCCCAGTAGCCGGACTTCGCCTCGCGCCAGTGCCACTCCAGGAGGTCGGCGAGCAGTCGGTGCGCGGGATCGTCCGGCCGCGCCGCGTGCAGCCGCGCGCTGACTTCGGCGACGATCTTGCTCTTCTCACTCTGCTCCGTCGCCTTGGCCGGTTCCGTGCTCGGCCGGGCGAGCTTGCGCCCGAGTTGTCGTTCGAGCTCGGGCCTGAGCCGCTCCAGAAAATCGCGCAGGCCCAGCGTCGAGATGCAATCGTCCTGGTTGTAGCTCTGGATGCGGGCGCGGAGCTCGTCGAGCGGGGCGGGCGTGTCGCCGGTCTCGAGCCACCAGCCGAACAGCTGCATGGCCTCGGCCGAGGAACGCAGCTCGGTGCCACGTGCGAAGGCGTAGAGCCCCTCGAGCTGCTTGAGCGTGTAGCCCTCGACCGACGCGCGCAGCGCTTGCCTCACCACGGCATGCAGATCGACCAGCACGTGCTCGCGCAAGAGCGTGTCGACCTCCGCTTCGCGCGTCTTGTGGCGGCAGCTGAGCTTCTTCAGCGCGTCGCTCTCGCGGTGCCCGAAGTGATAGACGTGAAGACGCGGCAGCTCGTCGCGGCCGCGCATGATGCGATCGATGACCTGCTCGAAGGCCAGCTTTTCGCTGGCGGGATCGCTGGCCCAGAAGGCGTGGTAACGCGGCGGTCCCGGCGCGCGCTCGCTGAAGTCGAAACCGCTGTCGATCACCGGTTCGCCCAGATCGACCAGGCCGAACAGGTACTCGAGCCCGTCGCCGAAGGCGAAGGAGTCACCCTCCAGATCGAGGAACAGATCGCCGGCGGTCGGCGGCGGGAGTGCCTCGAGCCCCGTGCCGGGATCGGCGTCGGGCAGGAGCTCGTGGAGGGGTTTGCCCTCGGCGCGGCCGGCGATCTGGATCCGCGCCTGCTCGCGCACACGGGCGAGCGACTCGCGCGCGACGCCTTCCACCGTCTGTTCGCGGCCGAGCGCGGCGAGCTCGCTGACGCGCCTCACGCCGCAAAGGGTCAAGCGATCGCGCTGCCGGCGCGTGATGCCGGCGACGAGCGACAGGTGATCGTCGGCGCGCCGCTTCTCCTCGCAGCGCTTCCACCAGGGGCAGATCCCGCAATGTTCCACCGGCTCGGGATAGGGTGCCTCCGCGTCCTCGAGCGCCGTGAAGGCGTCGAAGCGCTGGCGCACGGCGCGGTAGTAGGCCTGGTAGTCGGCGACGAGCAGCCGGTCCGGCTCGCCGTCGCTCTTGCCGCCCGCGATGTAGAAGTACTTGGGCGTCACGCCCTGCTGGCGCGCCAGGTGGTCGGTGTAGACGCAGAGCTGCAGCACGGCGCGCGCCTTGGTCTCACGCGAGAGCTTGGCGTCGACCACCTCGTAGTGGTCGGCGCCGTCGGCGCGCACGAGAAAGTCGGGCCTTCCGGCCCAGTTTTCGTGCGAGAGCGCGGCCTGGTAGATCACCTCGGCGCCGGCCTTCATCGCGGCGATCGTCTCTTCTGCCGCGCGCGCCGTGCCCTCGGCGCCCGGCTGCGCCGTGATCGTGACGATGTTCTTGCCCGAGCGCCGGTAGTGGTCGAGCACGCGCGCTTCGTGGGCGACACCTCGTCGTTCGAGCAGGCGCCGCTGGATGTCGTTCTGACCCGGGCGATCGAGCTTGTTGTCGAGGACCAGGAGGTCGAGCGACGTGCGGCGGCCGCACTCGAGAAAGTGGCTCAGATCGGTGGCCGAAAAGCCTGTCCCCGAGGGCGTGTTGCGCATGGCCGGCGCATTAAGCCGTCCCGCTCCGCGAGCGGCAAGGGTGAAGGCGCGTCAGGCGAAATCGCCGCTCAGTCGACGTTGCCCGTGCCCCAGCTGCCGCTCTGGAGCTCGGTCACGTGTGTGCCTTCGCAGCCCGGCGCGCCCATGGCGTTGGGATCGGGCTCGGGTGGGTCGGTCAAGCATGGCGGATCGGTCAGCCCGTTGAGCTTGAGCCAGCCGTTGGCGGCGCCGTTCTCGACGTCGGACGTCAGCGTGTAGAACAAGCGATGCAGGCCGGAGGGCATGGTCACGTCCTCGAGGCCCGCTTCTGCGACCTGGCCGAGCTCGAGCGGCAGGTTGACCTCGATCACCACGCGGTGGTCGTCGCTGTCGCGCCGAGGCGTCGTCGTCAGCGTCGCTTCATACGTGCCGTCGAGCGTGCCGTCCTCGCTCACCGCGTGCAGGGTGACCGGGTAGACGACGGTGGCCTCGGGATCCTCGGGCGAATACACGTAGGGGTAGGGGCGCACGCAGCCGTCTCCCGCGCTGGTGGCGGTCAGCGTCAGCTCGCTCTCGCTGCCGTCCAGCCAGGTCACCGTCACGGGCGTGGCGTCGTTGTAGAGCTCGAGCGCCTCGGCGCCTGAAAGTCCTAGCGCCTCGTCCTCGATGGCTGCGGGGATGCCCGAAATGCCGCTCTGGTCGGGTGGGCAGCTCACGCTCTCTGGCCACGTGGCGAAGACAACGCCCTGAGCGCTGACCGCGCCCTCGAGCGGGTCATCCGCGGGGTAGGTGATCTGCAAGAGTGAGCTCACGCTGCCGGTCATGCCCGCGGCGGTCAGCGTGGCCCCGAGCCCGAGGCCCATGAGCTCGCCGCCCTCCGGCAGACTCTCGATCGCGAAGCTGCCAGCGATCGCGTCGAGCTCGAAGTCGTGGCTCAGCTTGGCCAGGTTGGGCGACGAAGCGTCGATCTTGCCGCTGAACGACTCGGCCAGCGCGCCGTCGGAAGTGCTCACCTGCACGTCGACCCCGATGCGCAGCCGCGGCGGCGGGCAGATGGTGCCAAGGTTGATGCTCGGTCCCCCCTCTTCGCCGTTCCCGCTCTCGGGTTCGGAGGTCACGTACCAGACCTCGCCCGTCGCGGTCGCCGCGATGCTGAGCTCGGTGCTGCCTGAGCCCGGCGTGTAGCCGACGCTATTGACTGGCTGCCAGGTGAGCGGCGCCGTGAAGCCTTGATCGACCAGCGGCTGCAGATCGTCGGCGCTGAAGCCGAGCATCGAGTCGTCGCCGGTGTCGATCGGCGTCTCGATGTCCTTGCAGCCGTTGCCGGAGTTCGGTCCTCCTTCGCCGTCCTGGCCGGAGAAGTCACCGGACTGCCCGCCGTTGTCCGACTGACAGCCGAACGCGAGCACTGCCGCACTGAAGAGAGTCAAAGCCTTGAGTCGCATGGGTAAAGCCTCCCGACGCCTCTGACTATGCGCTCCGCCGGCGATTCGAACAAGAGGCGAACAGCACAAATCATCGTCCAAAGTACGTCGGGATGTGCAATTCTCTAGATATGGACTACGCCGCGATCGCCGCTGAATTCCTGCGGGTTTTGCGTGGAAAGCGCTCTCAGGGTGCGCTCTGTCGTCGCCTCAAGTTTCGCAGCAACGTGGTGCACCAGTGGGAGCGCGGGCGCAGCTTTCCGACCGCGGCGCGCGCTCTCTGGGTAGCGAGTCGACTGGGCGTGAACGTGCGTGAGGCGTTCCGCGAGTTCTACCGCGTCGAACCGCCGTGGCTCGCTCAGGTCGATCCCGCGTCACCCGAAGGGGTGGCAGCGTTCCTGCGTGATCTGCGTGGCAGCACCAAGGTCGTCGACCTCGCGCGCTACAGCGGCAGGAGCCGCTTCGTGATCGCGCGCTGGCTCTCCGGCGATACCGAGCCGCGCCTGCACGACTTCTTCGCGCTGGTGGAGTGCTGCTCGCTCCGGTTGCTCGACTTTCTCGAGCCGTTCGTCGACGTGAAGGCGCTGCCCAGCGTGCGCGACGCGTGGAACAAGCTGCAGGTGGCGCGCCGCCTGGCTTACGACGAACCCTGGTCACAGGCCGTGCTGCGCGCGCTCGAGCTCAAGCAGTACGCCGAGCTGCCCGCGCACCAGGAAGGCTGGATCGCGGCGCAGATCGGCGTCGCGCGCAGCGTCGAGACGCGTTGTTTACGCCGCCTGGCGGAGAGCGGCCAGATCGAGTGGCGCGACGAGCGCTGGCACGTCAGCAACGTGATGGCCGTCGATCTCAGGCGCGATCCGCAAGCGGCCCGGCGCCTGCGCGGCTGGTGGCTGCGCCAGGGCGCGCTGCACGCGGAGGCCGGAAAGCGGGGCGTGATGTACAACGTCTTCAGCCTCTCCAGCGCCGACCTCGCACGTGTGCGCGAGCTGCAGAAAGACTACCTCTCGGCACTGCGCGCCATCGTCGCGCGCTCGGAGCCCGTGGAGCACGTCGTGCTCGCCGCCGACTTGTTACTCGAGCTCGGCGAAGTCACGGCTCCAACGGCTGGGCCAAATCCAGGATAAATGTCGAGAAGCCTGGATTGGCAATGTTGTCGTGAGTACCTCTGCCGTTCCCCGGCAAGGGACAGACCACGAGCGGATGAGTTTCGGGGCAGCCCGAGATCTTCTGGCAGACGTTGTCGGGGTTGCCGTCGCCGATTGGATAATCCGTGAACGAGGCCGTAGCGTAGTCGGTTCCCGGCGTGCAGCCGTTGACCTGCATGGCGCGGGTGATGGCGTCCGTGGTGCCGGCGAAAGGCCAGGTCGCATCATTGACCTCGTGGATCCACATGCCAGCCATCGGTGCAGTGCTGCAGACGGGTCGGTGCTCCGGCTCCGCTGGCAATGCCCCAGCGTTCGGCAGGACTCCGCGAATCGGGTATTCGGGGTGTCCGGCGTAACGGCAGCCGAGCTCGTTGGCCAACGCAGCGCCGGTGCTAGTGCCCGAAGCGAAGACCAGGCTCGGGTCGATGCAGACCTTGGTGTTGAGCCAGTCCATCACGGCCTCGTAGAAGGGCCACTCGACGGAATCGTCTCCTTCGAAGTTGTCGAAACAACCCGGCAAATCGAACTGACGATTGATCGAGTTCGGCGGCGGTGTGAGGCCGACCCGGATGACCTGACCGTCGGCTCCCGAATTCCCATTCAACGTGAGGGGATAGACGGACTCGCCGTTGCCGCCGCAGCCCGGACCCTGAAGCACCAGCGAGTAGGCGTGCGTCGGGTCGTAGTCGGGGGGTAACCAGAGGAAGAACTCGCGATCGTAGGTCCACGGACCGGGGTTGCCGGTCGCGTCCGCGGCCTTCGTGCCGCACGTCGTGATCTCGTAGTCCACGAAGGTGCCGAGCTCCTGCTCGGGAGCGAGGCCACAACCCGTTCCGGCGGGGACGGGGGCGCTGTCCGAGCAGCCGTCGATGATCGAAGGACCGGTAATGCCTCCTCCTCCGCCCGCTCCGCCACCGCCGCTCCCCGCACCACCGCCACCGGTACCGCCTCCGCCGCTTCCTCCCGTCGCCTGACCGCCGGTCCCGCTCGTCATGTTCGAGGCTCCAGCGATCGCGGGTCCCCCCTCCGATGTCGTGTTGCCGCAGCCCACGCTCACGGAACAGAACATTGCCAGACACCACCGGGCCATCGCTGCCCAGGCTCTGGGAACCTGGGCAGGCGGTCAATAGCGGGCTCTTCACTCCTCTACTGGGCAGAGCGTTTCGCGCGTCGGACGCTGACGAGAGCGAGACCGAGCACTCCCAGCGCGAGCCACGGGTGTGAAGACGTCTTGCCGCTTGCTCCGCTGACGCTGCAGCCGCCGTCGCTGCCTGACGACGGGTTCTCGGCTCGGACCAGCATCCCATCGTCGCCGGCCCAGGCCGGATCTCCCTCCGGTGGCGGGCCGTACGGCATCGGATCTCGGGGCTCCGGGGGGAAGTAAGCCTTGCAGACGTCGAGCGTGGGATCGTTTTCGAGCAAGCACCAGCGCTCGGCGATCTCCGCTGGCGGTGGGTAGGCACAGAACTTCGTCATGTCCGAGTTCTGGACCTCGGCGTCGGGATCCGGGCTGGCGCAGGCCCGCTCGACGTAGGTCTCGTCGGTGCGCAAGTTTCGAAGCGTGACGTCGACGCAGTACTCGTCGACCTCATCGGTGAAGCGCACGCCGGCACTCCACGTGGGATTGTTTTCGGTCGTGCGGAAGAACACATCGGAGCGCTCGAGGGAATCCACCGACTCCTCCAGCGGTTCCATGCTGCCCTTGCCGGGAACCTCGCTCAGCGAGAGGGCGTAGGCGCCGACCGCGGGCAGCTTGCTGGTCTCCACTGCGACCGACAGGGTCACGTAGTCGTGGAGCTCGACGCCGATGTCGAGGATCGACGAGCAGGTCGTCGATCGAGACATGCACTGCACGGTCTGGCCAGTGTCGTCCACCAGGCGCCGCGCGGTGCTGCCCAGCACCTCGAGCTCGACGGTCTCGGGCGTCTGCTCGAGCACGTCGAGCTTCGTCTGCATCGGGAGCCCGGCGTCCGTCGGGTAAGAGAGAGCCACGTCGTAGATGCCGGGCGGCAGAGCTTCGGGCGAGCTCCAGCCCAGCGTCGCCGCCAGCGTGCCGTACGCGGTGGTTCGCGTGTGCAGGAGCTCGAGCTCACCCGCCACCGCGATCCCGTCCGCGTTCTTCACCTCGACCGTGAGCTCGGCGACGTAGGCCTCGAGCTCGGCCTCGGTCCCGTCGTAAACGAGCTCGACCGCCACGAAGCCGTCGTTGCTGGCCGGGACCGGAGTCTCCGGGTCGGCCTCACGAACGAAGCTCATCGACACGAAGCTGCCGTACCCACAAGCGTACGCGCTGCCGACGCCGCCTCCGCCCACCGCCACCGCCATTGCCACCGACAAGACCCACCTGCGACCCATGTACCAGTTCATGGCTGGAACCAACAGCAAGGGCCGTGCCGCCAGGAGCTTGTGTCAAGCTGTGCCAGGCGCCGCGCAGCTCTAGCGCTGCTCGAGCTGAGGTCGCTCTTTTTCGCGGTGTTCGCGGATCACCCGCTCGGCTTCTTCGAGCGAGCTCACGTCGACCGTGACATCGCCGCCCGGAGTGCTCTGTCGCGCCAGCCGGGCGGCCTGCAAGCGCTGCACGGTGTCGTCGGAGAGGTGAGCGCAGCAACGGACGCCATGCGTCCGGGCGTAACCGATGGCGGAACCGAGCATCAGGCCCACCTCTGGCTGCGCCGCCTGCATGCCGCGCATGTCGGCGAGCACGAAATGCACCGCGCCCGAGTAGGTGCTGGTGGCTGCTCTGTACTCGTCGCAGAAGGCGCGCATCGTGCCGATGTCGAACTTGCCGGTCATGCGCACGAAAATGGTGCGATCCGCAGGAACGTTCCGAACGCTGAAGCTAGCCCTCGACATGGTTGGTCCTCCCTGCCTCTGGCTCCGAGCGTGCCGCGCCCGCAGACCAGATCCGCATGAATCAAAATGCTACGCCCGCTCCCTCAGCAGTGAAAGACTCCTCAGTCCGTCGAAAACGAGCTGTGGCGAAGCGCAACGCTGCTTTACGGCATTTACGCCGGCACCCTTTACGGCGCCTGCGCTCGCCTCTACGTTCGAGCAGCCGCAACGCCCATGAACGTCCTCTTGATCAACCCGAACAGGGAGCACATGCCGTGGCCGGCGGTGCCTGTAGGCTTGTGTACGGTGGCGACTGCGCTTGCACGCAGAGGTCACGAAGTGGACGTGCTCGACCTCACCTTCTCGGGCAATCCGGCGCGCGCGACACGCGGGAGAGTGAAGCGGCGTGAACCCGACGTGATCGCGATCACGATCCGCAACATCGACAACTGCAACTTCGAGCTACCGCACTTCTACCTCGAAGAGATCCGCGAGCAAGTGCTCTCCGTCGCACGCGAGGCGCGGCCAGCGGCCAAGATCGTGATCGGCGGCAGCGCGGTCAACGTCTCGCCCGCGGACTGTTTCGACTACCTGCAGGCCGACTACGCGCTCGTCGGTGAGGGTGAGCTCGCCATGGTCGAGCTGTGTGAGGCGCTCGAGGGCCAGCGGCCGCTCGCCACCGTGAGCGGGCTGCTCGAACGCGGCGGTAAGGCCGATCGTCTGCTGCCCATCCTCGACACGGGCCGCATCGGTCGCGGTGAGCCCCCGCGCGGCCGTGCCATCGTGCACGACCTGGACGACGCGGCGCGTAGCGAAGCCTGGCGCTGGGTCGACCTGCGCAAGTACGCCGCCAGCGGCGGGCCCTATTCGATCCAGACCAAGCGCGGCTGCGCGCTCAAGTGCTCGTACTGCGTCTACAACAACATCGAGGGCCACGCTTACCGCTTGCGCAGCGCCAGGAACGTGGTCGACGAGATCGAGGAAGCGCGCGAGCACGGCGTGCGCCAGGTCGACTTCGTCGACTCCACCTTCAACCTCCCGCTCTACCACGCCCGCGAGGTGTGCGAGGAGCTCGCCGTGCGCGGCCTGCCGCTCGAGCTCTCGACCATGGGCCTGAACCCGGCCGGCGTGACCCCCGAGCTCATCCAGGCCATGAAGCGCGCCGGCTTCAAGAACGTGATGTGCACGCCGGAGAGCGCCTCCGAGGCGATGCTGAAATCCCTGAACAAGGGCTTCCAGAAACACGCCGTGGTGCGCGCCGCCAAGGCTCTCCGCGAAGCCTCCATGCCCACCTACTGGTTCTTCATGCTGGGCGCCCCCGGCGAGACCATGGACACCGTGCGCGAGACGCTCGCCTTCTGCGAAGAGCACGTTCCCCCGACGGACATGGTGCTGTTCTCGACGGGCATCCGCGTCTACGCCGGCACGCCGCTCGAGGTCACCTGCAAGGAGATGGGCTGGTTCGCCGCCGACGACTCCCTCTTCTACCCCTCCTGGTTCCTCTCACCCGAGCTCGACCTGAACGAGCTCTACACCACGCTCGTGCGCGCCGCCCAGGCCCACCCGAACTGGATGACCAACGCCGAGACCGTGGTCAGCCCCGCCATGCAAGCCCTGCTCAAGGGCACGCTCAAGGTCCTCGGCTACAAGGGCCCCTTCTGGCAGCACCTGCCCAAGGTCTTCTCGCTCGCCTCCCGCGTCGGCATGCGCCAGCGCGGCCTCGAAGAACACGCGGATACGGTCCGCCGTATCGTGGACGTGCCTCATCA
>DATLIL010000793.1:0-6033 GCA_035539475.1 Polyangiaceae bacterium | reverse complement strand
GCCTGGACGAGGACGACGTCTTTCACCGCTTTCTGCGGGTCAACGTCCCTTTTCACTGCCATCACATGGAGCCGCTCAAGCCCGAGCTGATCAGCTCGCTGGAAGGCCTGCAGCCGCAGCCGACGAATATCCCGCTGTACTCCACGGTCAGCGGCGCGCTGGTGCAAGGTCCGGAGCTCGACGCCCACTACTGGTGCCGCAACGTGCGCGACACCGTGCATTTCACCGATGCGATCGCCGCCATGGCAGACGCCGGGTTCGACACCTTCGTGGAGATCGCGCCCCATCCCGTGCTGTCGGACGGGATCCAGGAGACCCTCGAGTCGGTCAAGAAGAAGGGCTTCGTCGTGCACACCTTGCGCCGGAAAGAAGACGAGGTCCTCACGCTGACGGCGAACCTGGCCCGCCTGCACAGCTGGGGTGCCGAGATCGACTTCTCCCGCCTCTTTCTGGACGGCGGCGCCTTCGTGCAGCTGCCGCGCTACCCGTGGCAGCGCGAGCGCTACTGGCTCGAGAGCGAGCAGGGCCGCCGCCAGCGCCTGGGCCTCGGCGCTCACCCTCACCTGATGCGGCAGAGCGTCTCCGCACGTGAGAAGTCGAACATCTTGTGGGAGGTCTCGCTCGACAAGCGCGTCCACAAGTACATCGACGAGCACCGTGTGCAGGGTCCGGTGATCTTCCCAGGCGCGGGTCACGTCGAGCTTGCCCTCTCCGCTGGGCTCGCTTCCTTCGCTGAGGCGTTCGACTTCCTGGAGAACGTCAACTTCGAGTCCGCATTGTTTCTGCCCGACGAGGGCGAGCCGCCCGGCATACAGCTCGACATCTCCCACGACGGCGGGAACTACTTCATCTACACGAAGCCACAGGGCGCCGAGAGCTGGACGCTTTGCTCGAATGGCCGCATGAGCCACATCGGCGAGCGCTTCGAATCACAGGCGATCGACCTGGCGGCGGTGCGAGGACGTGTCACCCGCAAGGTGGCGGTCGATGAGATGCACGACGTCCTCGATCGCGGCGGGCTACAGCTCGGCCCCGCGTTCCGCTGCGTGAAGAAGCTCTGGTACGGTGAGAACGAGACCTACGGCGAGCTCGAGGTGCACGAGAGCATCCGCTCCGGCATCGACCGCTTCAACCTGCACCCTGCGGTTCTCGACGGCTGCTTCCAGACCATGTTCGGTCTGTTCTTCGAGAGGCACGAGAGAGGCGAACGGATGGGCGTCTACATCCCCATCCACATCGACCGCGTGAAGCTGCACCGCAAACCCGGCAGCAACAAGCTTTACGTCTACGGCAAGCTACGTTCCTGGAGCGACGAGCACACGCTCGGAGACCTGTGGATCTTCAACGAACAGGACGAGCTGGTCGCCGAGTTTCAGGGCTTCCGCACCCAGTACCTGAAGGGTTCGCGTGGCGAGCAGGGCAACGAGGCCGAGCTCTGGTTCTACGAGTTCAACTGGCGAATGAAGACCCGCGCCGACCTGGCTCAGGCGCGCGATTCCGGTCAATTCCTGCCCGGGCCGGCGGTGCTGGCCGAAACCGCGCGGGAGCCCATCCGTGAAATCCAGGGCAGCGCCCGCCAGCGTGAGTACTACGACGAGATCGAGCCCGACCTGTACCGCGCCTGCGTGGGGTACATCCTGAATGCGTTCTCGGCCATGGGGCTCCCGGTGCGAGCGGGGAGCCGCATCGATCCTACCGCGGCGCTGAAGAGCGCATCGATTCAGCCCAAACACGCTCGCCTGTTCCGGCACCTCTTCGAGCTCCTGAAGGGCAGCGGAGTGGCCAGCGAGCTCGGCGGAGTTTTCGAGCTCGGCGAGACACGCTCGCCGGCCGAGCCCAGCGCCCTGCTGGCGGAGCTGTCGAAGAAGCATCCGCGGTTCCAGCACGACCTGTCTCTGCTCTCCCGCTGCGGTCCCGAGCTCAAGCAGGTGCTCCAGGGCAAGACCGATCCGATCCAGCTGCTCTTCCCCGAGGATCAGTGGGACTCGATCGTCCAGTTTTACGTCGAGGCCTTCGCATTCAAGAAGTATTACGACCTGGCCAAGCCGGTGATCGCGGAGCTCGTGCGCCGCCTCCCCCCCGAGCAGAACCTGCGCGTGCTCGAGCTCGGTGCGGGCACGGGCGGCATGACGCAGGCGCTCCTACCTCTGCTCCCGCCGGAGCGTACGGAGTACGTCTTTACCGACCTGTCGCAGCTCTTTCTGCTCAAGGCGAAGCAGCGCTTTTCGCGCTTCCCGTTCGTCCAGTACAGGACGCTCGACATCGAAAAACCGCCCTCCCGGGCAGAGCTCGGCAGCTTCGACCTGGTGATCGCCAGCGACGTCCTGCACGCGACCCGCGATCTGAAGAAGACCCTGACCAACGTCAAGGAGCTGCTCGCTTCCGAAGGCATGCTGCTCATGCTCGAGGTGACGAACACTCCGATCTTCCTCGATCTCATCTTCGGCATGACCGAGGGCTGGTGGCTCTTCGAGGACAAGGAGCGACGCAAGACGCACGCGACCATGCCCCCGCAGCAATGGCGCACGCTGCTCGAAGAGAGCGAGTTCAGCGACGTGCAGCTGCTCAGTGACTTCGCCGCCAACGAGCGCGCGTGCCAGACCCTGATCCTGGCCCGCGGCCCCGAGCTCGCACGAGATGGACAGCTGCACCTGGCCGCAAAGGCAAACGAGGGTCGGTGCCTCGTCTTCGCCGACAACCGCGGCGTGCACGAGCGGCTGGAGGCTCGGCTCCGCGGCTTCGGCAAGACCTGCATCCGAGTTCTCCCGGGCGAACGTTATCGCCAGCTCGCCCCGGACCGGTTCGAGCTCAACCCGCTCGACCCCGAGGACATGAGCAAGCTCGTGGAGCGGACGCTCGGCGCGGAGACCATCGAGTCGACGTTGTTCCTGTGGGCGCTGAACAACCCTGACAACACCTCGCTCTCGGTCGAGACGCTGGAGAAGGGCGAGCAGAGCGGCTCGCTACCGCTTCTCCACTACATGCGCTGCCTGAATCGCTCCGGCCGCAAGACCTTTCCAGCGACCTGGATCGTCACCGCGGGCGCGCAGAACGTTGCCGGGATCCCCGAAACGGTCCAGCTCGGCCAGAGCGCCATCCGCGGCGTCGGGCGCGTCATCATCAACGAGTTCTCGCACATCGAGACCACCATCGTCGATCTGAGCGAGTCGGCCGAAGACGACGAGATCGCGGCACTGGCCGAGGAGATGATCGCGGGCGACCGCGAGGAGGAGCTCGCCTTCCGCGGCCGCCGGCGCTTCGTCAACCGGCTGGAGCGAATCGGCGCCTACGCGGCCGCGAGAAGCGCGCAAAAGAGCGTCGGCGCCGCCGGTTACCCCTTCACCACCGCCATCACCGAGGCGGGGCTCCTGGACAACCTCGTCTTGCGCGAGGCGCAGCGCCGGCAGCCGGGAGCCAGGGAGGTCGAGATCCAGGTCAAGGCCGCAGCGCTCAACTTCCGCGACGTCATGATCGCGATGGGCCTGCTCTCCGAAGACGCGATCCGGGGCGGCCACTTCGGGCGGAACTTCGGGCTCGAGTGCTCCGGCGTCGTCAGCCGGGTGGGCAATGACGTGCGGGACTTCGCGCCAGGCGACGAGGTCTTCGGCTTCGCGCCCGCTTCCATCAGTGGATTCGCCGTCGCCAAGGATTGCCTGACCCTCAAGAAGCCCAGGCGACTTTCGTGGGAAGAGGCGGCGAGTCTGCCGGCGGTCTACCTCACGGCCTACTACTCGCTCTTTCACCACTGTCGGCTCGCCGCGGGAGAAAAGATCCTGATCCACGCCGCCGCTGGTGGCGTGGGCACGGCCGCCATCCACCTGGCCAGGGCCGTGGGCGCCGAGATCTACGCGACCGTCGGCAGCGAAGAAAAGCGGCGTTACGTCCAGAGTCTGGGGGTGAAGGCCGAGCACACCTTCGATTCGCGCAGCCTCGCCTTTGCCGACGAAATCATGGCGGCGACGGGCGGCGCAGGCGTGGACGTGGTGCTCAACTCGCTCGCCGGTCCGGCCATCCACAAGAGCGTGCGCTGCCTCGCGCCCTACGGCCGCTTCGTGGAGATCGGCAAGACCGATATCTACCGCAACAGCAAGCTCGCGCTCGAGCCGTTCGGCAACAACCTGTCGTACTTCGCCGTCGACATCGACCGCATGCTCGAGCAAAAGCCCGAATTTGCCAGCCGCATGTTGCGCGAGGCCATGCGCTTCTTCGAAGAAAACGCCATTCCGCCGCATGCGGTCACGACCTTCCCCGCGGCACGAGTCGCCGACGCCTTCGTCACCATGGCCGGGGCGAGGCACACGGGCAAGGTGGCCGTTTCCGTCGCGGACGAGATCCTGGTTTCGCCCCCAGCGGAGATCGCCTTCAAGGACGCCGCCACCTACCTCGTCACTGGCGGCGCTTCCGGCTTTGGGCTCGCCGTGGCGAACTGGATGACCACGAAGGGCGCACGTCACCTGGCCTTGCTCAGCCGCAGCGGGCCCAAGACCGACGAAGAGAGGCTCCAGATCCAGGCCATGCGAGCGCGCGGCGTGGAAGTTCAGCTGTTGGAGGGCGACGTCACTCGCCGCGAAGACGTGGAACGCGTGCTGGAGCAGATCCGCCGCTCGATGCCGCCGCTGGCGGGGATCCACCATGCGGCCATGGTGCTCGACGACGGCATGATTCCAGAGCTCGATGCGCAGCGTTACTTCAAGGCCTACCGCCCCAAGGTGCTGGGCGCCTGGAACCTGCACGTCGCTACGCGCGATCTGCCGCTCGACTTCTTCGTGCAGTATTCGTCGGTGTCGGCGGTCTTCGGTGTTCCGGGGCAGGCCAACTACGCGGCCGCCAACAACTTCCTGGATGGACTGTCGCAGTTCCGCCGCTCGCAGGGCCTGGCGTCGATGACGATCAACTGGGGAGCGCTCGGCGACGTCGGCTTCGTGGCGCGCGCCGGGCACGTCGAGGCGAGCCTCACCAAGCAGGGTTGGAACGTGTTCTCGCTCGAGCAATCGACGTCCGTCCTCGAGACGATGATGTTGCAAAATCCGGTGCAGCGAGCGGCTACCGACACCAACTGGGAAAAGGTGGGCGAGTTCTTCCCGGCCCGACTCAACACCTCACGCTTCGGTCACCTGATGCGAGAAAAGGAGCTAGGGGGACAGGCCGGCGGCTCCGGAGACGGCGCGCTCCGCGCCATGCTGCTCTCCGCAGAGCCGTCCCAACGTTCTGGTATCCTGTCCACCTCGCTGCGCGACGCCTTGGCGCGCGTCGTCGGTATGGGCGCCGAGAAGATCGATCCAGCCGATCCCGTCACCAAGCTCGGCCTCGATTCGCTGATGGCCAACCAGATCCGCAACTGGATCCACGGCAACACCGGGGTCGACTATTCGATGATGCGCATCATGCGCGGCCCCACGCTGCACGAGCTCACGAGCCAGGTCCTGGACGAGCTCATTGGCACCTCGGCCTCGGCGCAGACCGCAAGCGACAGCAGCGCGGATCGCTGGCTGCTTCGACCCCGCCTCGTCGAGAAACCTCGGCTGCGGATCTTCTGCTTCCCCTACTTCGGCGGCGGTGCGTCCGTGTACGCTCCCTGGGCCACGGAGCTTCCGTCGGACGTCGAGGTTTGTGCGGTTCAGTTTCCGGGCCGCGAGGAGCGCGAGACGGAACGCGCCCACGACCGAATCGAAGAGCTAGTCGACGAGCTCGCGCAGCTGCTCGCCCCCTTGCTGGACCGCCCCTACGTCTTCTACGCCCACAGCGCGGGCGCAGCCGTGAGTTACGAGCTCGTGCGCAGGCTCCGCCGGGACAGGAAGCCCCTGCCTCTTCACCTCGTGGTGGGGGGCTCGCGAGCACCCCATCTGCCGAGCGCCTTCTCCGTGATCGAGGGACTACCCGAGGCCGAGGTGTTGAAACGCGAAAACAGCGAGCGGATCGTGGCCTACATGCGCCGTCTCGAAATCCCCGAGGGCGTGCTACAGAACCGGGAACTGATGCACCGCATGCTCCCGTCGCTGCGCGCGGATATTCTGCTCGGCATGCGCTACAGCT
>DATLIL010000792.1:0-5064 GCA_035539475.1 Polyangiaceae bacterium | reverse complement strand
TGATCGTTCGACTCCTTTTTGGGGTCGGGGCCCCAAAACCGGGGGTGGGGCCCCGACCCCAAGACGGAGTCGAACGATCAGTTCGGCGTTATTCGATCATTTCGAAGCACAGGTCTTCGCCCTCGTACGGGACGGAGCCGTCCACGCGCAGGTCTGCTCGGGAGCGCGCTCCGTCTTGCAGGTGGAAGGCGGCTTCCTTCGGCATCCACGTTGCCCAGATCTCGAGGCTGCCCTCGACCTCGGCGTCGCGCTCCAGGCCGCGCTGTATCCGCAGCGGCGCAGGCGCGTCGATCCAGACTGAATAGTGCAGTCGCTCGCCCAGGGCTCGTCGAGAGGCGCCGACGCCTTCGAGGATGACGAAGGGGCCTGGAGAGAGCTCCTTCCACTCCTGTAACAAACCGCGGCCGTGGAGGTCGCCCACCCAGTCCCGGATCTGATAGCGGCAGCCCTTGCCCTGGAAGAGCGGGGCCAGCACTTCGGTCTCCAGGCGCGCCCACCAGTGCTCGAGGTCATCCAGCGAGATGAAGTCGTCCATCTGCACCACGGGTGCGCCGACGGCGCGCGCCAGGTGAGCGGCGAAGGTCGTCTTACCAGCACCGGCGCCCCCGTCCACGGCGACGAGGCGCAGCGGCTGGGAGCAGGGACGCTCGCGGATATCTGCGGCCAGTTCGCTGAAGGTCTTCTTGGGCACGTCGGGAGACCCTTCCCTTCAAGCGCAACGTAAATAGCGGACTTCCGCCCGGGAATGATTCTGCGTGGCAAAAGGTTGCATGGCTGGCGGCCCGTACCTATCTTCGCGCCGCAGGAGTGTTGGAAGAAATGCGCGGTTACTTCGCCAAAGTCCCCCGCTTGACTGCGTCAGCCCTGGCTTTGTCTCTCGCCCTCGCCGGCTGCAACAAGGCGAGCCAGCCGATCCACGCCGAGAGCGGCGCCGCGGCGCCGACTCCCGCGCCGGTCACGGTGGTGCCGCATCCGGCCCTGACCCAGACGGGCGGAGCCTCCATCGCCGACATCGCCGAGCGCGCGCTGCCCTCCGTCGTCAACATTTCGCTCACCAAGCTCAGCCGCGTGCGCGGAGTGTTCCCCTGGGGCCCGCCGCAAGAAGGCCGGCAAGAGGGGCAGGGCTCGGGCGTCATCATCTCGAGCGACGGCTACATCGTCACGAACAACCACGTCGTTTCGAACGCCACCGAGATCAAGGTCACGACGTCCGACCATCGCGAGTTCCTGGCCGAGGTCGTGGGCACGGACCCGAAGACCGACCTGGCGGTGATCAAGCTGAAGGGCAACGTCAGCGGGCTCCAGGCCATCCAGTGGGGCGACTCCTCCAAGCTCAGGCTCGGCGACGTGGTGCTCGCCATCGGCAACCCGTTCGGCGTGGGCCAGACGGTGACCATGGGTATCGTCTCGGCCAAGGGACGCGCCGATCTCGGCATCAACCAGTACGAAGACTTCATCCAGACCGACGCGGCCATCAACCCGGGTAACTCGGGCGGCGCGCTCGTCGACATGGAAGGCAAGCTCGTCGGCATCAACTCCGCCATCCTCTCGCCGACGGGCGGCAATCAGGGCATCGGCTTCGCCATCCCCACCAACATGGCCGCGCCCATCTTCGACAGCCTGAAGACGTCGGGCAAGGTCGCGCGCGGCTGGCTGGGTGTGTCGATCCAGGACGTCGATCAGGAGCTGGTCGGCGCGCTCAAGCTTCCGGTGAGCCGCGGCATCTTGATCTCCGACGTGCGCGCGGGCGCCCCGGCGGCGCGCGCGGGTCTACGCCGCGGCGACGTCGTGACCAAGGTCGATGGTCACGTCGTGGAGACGACCGGACAGTTCCGTAACCAGATCGCTGCCGCTGGCTCCGGTCGCAAGGTGGCGATCGAAGTCTTGCGCGAGGGCAAGACGGTCAACCTGACCGCCGAGCTCGGCGATCAGCCGGGCGACGAGGGCAACATCGGCAGGCCCGGCAACCAGCTGGCCAAGCCGCAGAGCGGCGTGCTCGACGGCATCAGCCTGGGAGAGCTCAGCGCCGAGACGCGCAAGGCCTTCGAGATCGGCAGTGATGTGGAGCACGGCGTGGTCGTGACCCGCGTTCAGCAAGGCAGCCCCGCGGCGCGCGCCGGTCTGCGGGCCGGCGACGTGCTGCTCGAGCTCAACCGCCAGCGGGTGGACAGCGTTCGCGAGTTCGAAGCCGCCTACGGCAAGGCCAAAGACAGCCTGCTGCTGCTGGTGCACCGCGCCGGGGCAACCGTTTTTGTCGTTGTAAAACGCTAGGTTAGCGCGGCGGCGCGGGCCAAATACACACCCCATTGCCCGCACCTTGGCGCGCGGCGCTAGGATGGTCCCTTCGATGCCGGAGAATAGGCCCGTGCGGCCCCTTCCGCCGCCCCTGCCCCCGCCGTCCACCACTCGACGGACGAACCCCTCGTCCGCCTCGATCTCGCTGCACTCGCGGACCTGTCCGGCGTGCGGGGCGCGTTACCCCGCCGATTTCAGGGTCTGTCCGCGCGACGCGACGCCGCTCGAGGACGCCCCCCAGGGCGAAGATCCGCTGGTCGGGCAGACGCTCGACGGCACCTACGAGATCACGCGCGTGCTCGGTGAAGGCGGCATGGGTCGCGTCTACGAGTCGCGCCACGCGCGCCTGCACAAGAAGCGCTTCGCCGTGAAGATCCTGCACCAGGACATGGCGCGGCAGCCCGAGATCGTCACGCGCTTCCAGCGTGAGGCCGAGGCCTCGAGCGCGATCAACCACCCGAACGTGGTCGACGTCTACGACGTCAACGTGACCGCCGACGGTCAGCCGTACATCGTGGCGGAGCTGCTCCAGGGCGAGCAGTTCGGCGATTGCCTCGAGCGCCTGGGCAAGCTGCCCGTGCCGGAGGCCGTGCACATCCTGCGTCAGGTCTGCCAGGCGCTCGCCGCCGCGCACGCGCAGGGCATCGTTCACCGCGACGTGAAGCCGGAGAACGTCTTCTTGACGGGTAACGTCAGCGAGCTCGCCGACGCCCACGTCAAGGTGCTCGATTTCGGCATCTCCAAGGTCGCCGGCAGCGGCACGGAGCTGACCAAGACCGGCACCGTGATGGGCACGCCCGACTACATGGCGCCCGAGCAGGCACGCGGCGACAAGGTCGATGCTCGCGTCGACATCTACGCCGCCGGCGCCATCCTCTACCGCGCCGTCACCGGCAGAAAGCCCTTCGAGGGCCTCGATCCGATGGCCACGCTGACGTCCGTGCTGGTCAAGGAGCCCGATCGTCCCACCTCGATCGACGCCAGTGTCCCGCTCACGCTCGAGCTCGTGATCCAGCGAGCGATGGCCAAGAAGCCGGCCGATCGCTACGCCAGCATGGCCGAGTTCGACCAGGAGCTCATCGCCTTCGATACGGCGATCGTCATCTCCGAGACCGGCAATACCGAGCCCGCGCCGCCCGACACGAGCGGTCCGACCACGGTCGATCGCGCCGCCAAGACTCTGTTCACCCGCGTCTCGCCGCGCTCGCTCGGCGAGGCCATGGAAGAGACGACGCGCAACGTGCAGCTGGCACGGCCCGGCATCCTCTTCTTCACGGCGCTCGGCCTGTTCTGGGTGCTGGTCAACGTCTCGGTGGCGTCCGGCGCGGCCATTCGTCTCGCGCGCGGCACCGAGTCCGATCTGTCCGGCGCCGAAGCCGTCATGGCGCTCGTCGGCGTCATCGCCGCCCTGGCCACACCGATCTGGCTCTGGGTCCGCCACCTGCGCACGCAGATCTGGCCGAGCACGCCGCGCTCGGTGCAGTGGATGGGCCGCCTGCGCACCTCGGTGCTCTACAGCTCGGCCGCCTACGGCATCACCGCGCTGCTCGTGCAGATGTTCGAGGTCATCGTCGCGCGCCACTCGCTCGGCGTCGCGCGCCCCGGTTGGGCCCTGCTGACCTTCCTGGTCGCGATGGCCGTCGCCACGCTGACCTGGTTCCTCACGCGCCCCCCCACCCGCGAAGACCCCTGATCAGGCTTTGATTTGGGGGAACACGCCGGTCACGACACCGCCTGTCGTGCTCCACGGCGTGAGGGCAACGCCGCGAGCCTTCCGTGTAGAGTGAGGCCATGGCGGGCAGCGTCATCGAGGTTGGGTCCTGGCTGCGCGAGCACATGGTCGTCTTTCTCGCAGCCGTCGCGGGCCTGACCGCGGCCGGCCGGTGGTTGGTTCGCTGGCAGAGTCGAACCAACGCCGAACGCTTGCAACGGATCGAGCAGGCGGCGTTCGACGTCAGCGATCGTGAGCTCGACCTCGCCGCAAAGCTCTTGCAGACCCTCCACCTCAGCGTCGCCGAACGCCAGGAGCTCCCGAACGGACAATTGCGGCTTTCCGTCCTGGTCTCGGCGGCGCGCTCGGAGCTCGCTCGCGAAGCCTTTCTGCCCTCGCAGCTGCGGCCGTCCAGTCACTTCGATGGGGTCGTGCTCGAGCTCCGCGACGACGTCTACTGGGTCCACGAGCAACGCGAGATCGGCGTCGGACGCCATGGCCCGACGGTGTCGAAGCGAGCCGAGAGCTTGCGAGACGCCGTGCGACGCTATGTCACCGCGCAAGGCAAGAACGAGATCGACGGCGTCCCCATCGAGCTCGATGCGTAGCTGAGCCTATCGCCGCTCGTCCTCGGAACTTCGTCGAAATCGCTGAGCATCGGATAGCCGCCTTGCGACGTGCGCCCAAGGGTGTATGGTTAGGCGTATGCCGCGCATGCAGGTCTATTTGCCGGACGACCTTTACCAGCTGGTGAAGAAGGGCCGTCTGCCCGCGTCGGAGCTGCTGCAGCAGGCCGTGCGCGCCGAAGTGCGCCGCCGCGAGCTCCTCAGAGAAAGCGACAAGTATCTCGGCGAGCTAGCCGATGAAGTGGGGCAACCTGGTGCTCGCCAGCGCGCGCGGGCCCGCGCCGTAGCACGCGGCATCGCCCAACGGTCGCGTCGCAAGGCGGGCTGACGCCGTGCTCGTTCTCGACTCGGGTGGCGTCAGCCGACTCGCCGCACGCACGCGGCAAGCACTGGCGCTGATCCAGGCGCTGCGCGAGGAGGGGCTCTGGCCAC
>DATLIL010000791.1:0-4936 GCA_035539475.1 Polyangiaceae bacterium | reverse complement strand
CCCACCGGCCGCGGTCGTTCCGGCCGTTCCCCCCGCGCCAGCAGCCGTCGCGGTCGAACCTGAGGAGCCTGCGACGGGCGGCGCTTCGGCGCCTTCTGAGCAACCAGCCACGCCGATGGCGGCCACGGCAGTGAGGACGATTCCAATGGAGTGCGCGCGCTGCAGTGTCATGAGAACCTGGCCAGCGGGTGACCCGCGATGGCCAGGACTCAGTGTCCGGGGTGCGCAGCGAATAGGATGATTTTTGAGGCCGCCCTCACGGAGCCGGCGACCAGGCCGTCAGCGTGCCGAACGGACGTACACCGGCGCTGAGCGGCACGCTGCTCGTGCTCGCGAAGGTGGTGTCGAGCACGTGCAGCACGCCGGGGCCCGGCGCGTTGAACCGTGGATCGATCGGGAGGCGTAGCGCCTGCCACTCCTCGGGCGTGTACTCGCGGATCGCGGCGGGGTTCGCGTACAGGAACGACGGCGCGATCGCGCCTAGGTGAATCGTCGGCGACGCGCCCGCGCTGAACGCGTCGTCGACGTCGATCTCGATGTCGCTCTGCGTGGTGTAGGCGATGAGCGCGCGGAAGCGCGAGGCTTCCTGGACCACGATCGTGGTCGGCTCGCGGAGCTCGAGGCACAGCACGGCGTCGGCGTTGTCCGAGGTGATGGTCACGGTGCGCTCCTCGGCGTTCAGCCCGCGCCCGAGGTACGCGACGACCTCGACGTCGGCGGCTTGAAGCGAGTCGAGCGCGAGGCTCGCGTCGTCCGGGGCTGGTTCGAGCACACTGCCGGCCGCGGCGGCGTAGCCGAGCAAGCCGAGGCCGGCCGCAGTCTGGCGACACGCTTCGATGCGCGACTCTTCGGGCGTCAGGTCCGTGGCGGCGAGCGCGTAGAGCGTGCCGTCGGCGGCGAAGGCGATGCCGCGCGTCGCCGGCGGCGGATCCGGCAGGGCAGTGACCTCGGCCGTGACCAGATCGACCGCGGAGAGCCCTTCGCCCAGCACGAGCAGGCGATCGTTCAAGGTGTCGTAGGCGAGGTCCATCACGCCGGCGAGTCCGGTGTCGCTCTGTGGCGCGACGCTACCTGCGGCCGGATCGATGAAGAGCAAGGAGTGAGGGGCGCTGCTGCCGATCGCGTAGAGCCTCTCGCGAGCAGCGTCGAACGCGAGCGCTGGGGAGGCGGCGACGTTCATCGCCACGTCGGTCTGCGTGCCAGTGGGCAAGTCGAGCAACGACACCGTCTGCGTGGCGAGAGCGTAGGTCGTGCCGAACTCCGTGCCTCCCGCGAGTCCGCCGACGTGCTGCTCGCCGACCACGACGGTCTCGCCGCTGACGGGGTCGAGCGCCACGAGCTGTGAGTGCCCGTCAATCGATACGTCGGCGAGCAGTGTGTGCGTCGCCGCAGGCGCGAAGCGACAGGTGTCATCCGTCTCGAGCGTGTAGCCGGTGGCGCAGCGCTCACACTGCTCACCAGCGTGGCCGAGATCGCAGGAGCAGGCGGCGAAGCCCAGGGCCTCGCTGCACTCTCCATGCGCCCCGCAGTCGAGCTCGGCGAGCTCGCACCCGGGCAGACAGGCTCCGGTTGGCTGATCGAGGTGATAGCCGGTGGCGCAGCCGTCGCACGCCGGACCGCTGTAGCCCTCGAGGCACACGCACCTGGGCGCCGCTCCGCTGTCGTCGCACACCTCGCGCGGGCCGCACTCGAGGTCCGCCGCCTCGCAGCTGAGCACGCAGTCACCCTCGTAGTCGCGGTAGCCGACCGCGCACTGCTCGCAGCTTTCTCCGACGTATCCGGTCGGGCACACGCACTCCGGCGTACCGGAGGCATCGCTGCAGCGCGTGGGAGCCTCGCAGTCCAGGCCCGCCTGGGAGCAGCGCGGCTCACAGCTGCCGTCGAGGTCGTTGTCCTGATAACCCTCCACGCAGCTCTCGCACAGACGTCCCTCGTACGCGAGGTCACAGGCGCAGAAGTCTTCTTGCTCGTCGCTGACGCACTCGGCGTGATCACCGCAGACGCCGGGGTTGTCGTCGCAGTCGATGACGATGAGCTCGCACTCGCCCTCGAGCGTGCGTCGATAGCCGAACTCGCAAACGTCGCAGGCCTCGCCCAGATAGCCGGGCAGGCAGGCACAGCCGACGCCCTGCTCGACCGTGACGCACTCTTGCCGCGGGCCGCACACCTCCTGACCGCAGCTGAGGAATCCCGACGTTTCACTGTCACAGGCGCTTGCGACGGCGAGCAACGAGCCGAGCAGCACGGCGCAGCGGAGGGCCCTCATCGCACCCCCACCAGAGTCAGGCCGCCAGCGATCGGCGGTCCGCCGAGCTCGACGAAGGAGCTCGCGCCGCTGCGCCAGTCGACGAGGCCGAGGACGGACTGGGGAACGTCCGGGGTCGTGGCCCAGGTCGAGAGCCCCAGCGCTGCCCACTCTTCGTTCGTATACGTCGTCACGCGATCGGCGGGGCCGCTGACGCCGATATCGCCGCGCGCCCGGATCGCCGCTCCGGGCGCGGCGAAGGCGTCGTCCACGCTGAGCGAGATCGTGTTCTCGTCGCTCACCACGACGAGCAGCTGGAACAACGCCGTTTCGGTGACGACGACCTCGAGCGGCTCACGCTCGGTCACGATGCACACGACGGCGTCGGGATGCGCCGTTTCGACGCGCAGGGTGCCGCCGTCCAGGCTGCCCTCGAGCGAGCCGTAGGCAACGAGCGGAGGGCCGGCGCTCCGATCCGAGAGCACGCGAGTTTCACCGGCGGCGAGCGGGTTACCGAACTCGACGACCAGCTCGCGCGTCGTCCTCGGTAGCCCGAATCCCTCGGCGACGTCGGCGCAGAGGCGGGCGAGCTTCTGCTCGGGCAGCTCGGGCAAGGCGCCGAGCGCGTAGGCGCGCCCGAGCGAGGCATCGACGGCGAGCCCGAGCGATTCCATCTCGGCCAGCGCGCTCAACGTGCGCTGCGAGCCGTCGCTCGGATCGATCTCGATACGCTCTCCCGTGGCCGTCACGCCGAGCAGCATGTGGCGCGCGGCGTCGAAAGCCAGCGAACGGGCGCCGGGGGTCGAGAGCTCCAGCACCTCGCCGGAGACCAGATCCGCGCTCCAGATCGTCTCGTCCGAGGCGACGAAGAGCAGGCCTGTCGTCGGATCGCGCGTCACGGCCCGTCCGAGCCCGGAGGCGTCGTCGAGAGCGCTCGCGGTCTCGCCCGTTCCCGGATCGATGGTGACGAGCGAGCCGGAGCTCACGCCGTAGAGCACGTCACCGGCGCTGTCGTAGACCAGATCCGTCACGTCGTCGGCGATGGGCACGATCGGAACGAAGTCGAAGCCGGGCGAGACCAGCGCGCCGAGATAGCTCTGCTTGTCCGTCCGCGCGATGGTCCAGAACAGGGCGTCTTCCGGTAGCGGCGCCACGCAGTTGCCTTCGGCGTCGACCGCGTGCGCTTCGTCGCATTCGTCACAGCTCGGGCCGGCGTGCCCGGGCTCGCACTCACAGCGCGCGCCCTGCAGCGTCTCGACGCAGGTCCCCTCGCAGTCGAAGTCCGGCGCGGCGCACGTCGCGACGCAGGCCTCGCCGCTGGCATCGTGGCGGTAGCCCGGCTCGCACTCGCCGCAGTTTGGACCGGTGAGCCCGCCGGTGCAGACGCAGCGCGCCTCGCCGCTCTCGTCGCTGCAGGCCGCGGCGCCCTGGCAAGCTACGGGCGCGACGCCGCAGCTCTCCTGGCAGATGCCGTCGTTGTCGTTGTCCTGGTAGCCGTCGACGCAGCTCGCGCAGAAGGCGCCGGTGTAACCCGTGTCGCAGACGCAGACCTGGGACCCATTCGTGCCGTCGAGGCAGTCGCCGCGTGCGCCACACGGACGATCGCTGCACACGACCGTGAGGGGCACGCACGCTCCCCCGCTCCGGTGGTAACCGACCGCACAATCCGAGCAGCTATCGCCGGCGTACGCCTCGTCGCACACGCAGCGCGCCGGCGACGAGATGCGATCGCAATGCTCGCGCTCGCTACAGCCGCCCGTCGAAAGGCCGCACGCAGGCTTCGGCTCGGCTTCTCCACCGCCACAGGCGACGGGAGCCCACAGCGCGGCGACGACGGCGAGCGACGGGAAACGCGGCCGCGGCATCAGCTACCCAACCCCAGGCCCAGCATGAGCCAGAGACGGATGCCTTCGTAGCCGTAAGTTTGCTTCGCGCTCCAGCCGTTGCCCGCCGCCTCGAACGAGAACAGCTCGATGTTCGTGTACTGCAGCATCAGATCTCCGCTCAGCGACACGGCGGGTGCGAGTCGAAAGAGCGGACCGCCCGCCAGCCCCGGCGTGAGCCCGAGCCGCGTTGCTGCGCCGGCCTCGCACTCGCGTAGCCCGGGGGAATCTTCGCAGAAGCTTTCGTAGGCGTCGGCGTCCTGCTCGATGGCGCCGCCACCGCCGCCGAACACGATCTGCGGACCGACGAAGCCGCGCAGGGAGATGGACACGCCTTCGCCCACCGGCACGATGCCGCCCACGATGAACGGCGTGGTGAACTCGAAGCCCAGATCCTTGTCCGCGCTACCGCTGACCACGCCGCGTTCGGGCTCGAGCCTGACGTGCGGCATGAACCACAAGCCGAAGCCGATCTGAAACGGCTGCGGTCCGAACAGCGTGTCGAGCCCGAGCAACATGCGCGTCTGATCGGACGCGCCCGTCTCCAGGTTCGTGACGGCAAGCGGGCAACTGCCCGAGCACTCGCCCTCGAACGCCATGGTGCCAGTGCCGTAGGCGTTCCACCCGAAGCGAAGATTGACGAGCTTGCCGAGATCGTCACGCGCACGCTTCTTGGGGCGCGGAGGCGGCGCGCGATCCTGGACTGGAGGCGCTGGAGCTTGCTGGGGAGGATAGGCAGCCGGCGGATACTGCTGCGGCGGGTATTGCTGCGGCGGATACTGCTGCGGCGGGTACTGCTGCGGCGGGT
>DATLIL010000790.1:0-3206 GCA_035539475.1 Polyangiaceae bacterium | reverse complement strand
GCAGCCTTCCGAGCCGTCTGCCGAGGATCCGTCGCTCGAAAGGGGCGCCGAGGCGCAGCTCAGCTCGACTTCGACCTCGTTGGACTCGAGCTCGAAGTCGCTGCCCGGAAGCGTGCCGACCATCTTGATCGTGTGCCGTCCTTCAGCGAGACCCCGAGCGTCCTCGCCGCACTCGGCGAAGACACGGTCGACAGCACGCCCCTCCCAGGTGGCTCCCGGCTCGGGCACGGAGACCTCGCTCTTCCACGCTCCCCAGAGCTCGCCGTCGACGAAGGTGCGTAGATCGAGGAAGTTGATCCACGCCGCGGCTGCGGCGGCGAGCTCGAGCTCGAGCGTGACGTCTACCGCCTCAATCGGTTCGCTACACGGGCCTGACGCCGCGATCGTGACACTGCCGCGCGAGGGCTCCCCCGCCGTCAGGACGCCGAGCTCTTCGGGTAAGGCCAGCGCGTCACCGGCGTCGTAGGTGCTCACGGAATCATCGCAAGACTCGCCGGCGGTGAGCGTGAGCTCGTAGCTGACCCCCGACTCGAAAGGTCGATCCGGCTGGATCAACACCAGCTGGCTCTGCACACCCGGAGCTTCGTCGCTCAATAGGCTCTTGAATGGAACGTCTTCACCGGTATCGAGCCGCTTGAGCGACGGTGTCACGCTGAGCAGGTCGCCGAGCTTCGTATAAACGAAACCGGGCAGATTCTCGGGGATGGCCCCGGCAGGAGTTGCCAGCGGCTGCATGCAAAGCGGCGCGCTGCAAGCCCCCGCATCGACAGCCAACCCCGTGACAGCGACGAACGAAACGAAGAGTCCCAGTGCCCTCATGCCCCCCCGCTGGAGCAAGCCTCATGCCGCCCAAAGTTGTGCCTGGGTGTGCCAGATGCACTCCTTTCGATGAGACTTTGGGTTGGGAACACGCCGCCAACGACAATGCCTGTCGCGCCTCAAGGCGCGCTGTCGGAAGCTCGCGCGGTACATGGCCCAATGAACGTTAGGTGGTTGGAAGCTCGAATCGTCCTGAGACCTGGACAAGACGCCTTCATCACACCGCTGCTACGCGTACGCGAGGCCTGCGTCAGCAGGCCGAGCTGGATCCAGTTCATGGGTCTTGGCAAGATCAGATCGCGATCCGCGAATGAAACCTGAACCCACAACAAACTGACCGAACAGGCGCGGCTTGCCAACAACGCGCCCGGAAGGCCAAGCGCCATGCGGAGGAACTCCGCGAAACAAAAACTAGAGAGCGAGGCGGGACAAGCCCGCTTCGCGGGCGCAGTCCCGCCGAGCGGCGACAGGCAGTGAGCCGTCGGCGTGTTCCCCCCCCCCCCAGCCTTCTCGAAGCGAACATCGCCGTTTCACGGTTCCCGCTGGACTGCGTGTAAAGTCGTTGAGCCGTGAGCGAACCGCCCGTCGAGCGCCAGTTGCCAGCCGACATCGAGGCTCGCGTCGTCGAGCTGGGTGAACGCGCGGACGAGGCCGAAGCGAAGGGTGACTTCGTGCTGTGCAAGAACCTGCTGCTCGAGGGCTTCGCGCTGCTGCCGGAGCCAAAGTACGAGTGGGCCGTCGGTGAGGTGCTGCTTTGTGGTGCTGCTGACGCGGCGCTGCGCGCGGGTGATCCTGCAGCGGCGCTTTCCATGCTGAAGGACGGGCTCGAAGCTCCCGTCATGAACTCACCACCGGTCAATCTCAGGATCGGGCGTGCCCTGTTCGAGCTCGGTCGCAAGCAGGAATCCACTCAACATTTCCTCTTCGCGCTCCTCGGCGGCGGCAGCGAGCTCTTCGATGATCAAGACGACAAGTATCATGACTTCGCCTGCGAGGAGCTCCGTCCCCCTGAAGGCTGCGAGTCCTGGGACGACTACGAGCCGCCCGACGAGTGGCCGCCGGATGACGGGGAGCTGGGCGACTTCTTCGAGCTCGAGCCTCGCCAACCTGAACCTGGCCGCGCCGGGCTCACGGGGTTCGGCAAGCTGATCGTGGCCGCCGGAGTGCTGCTGCTCGCGGTCTGGCTGGTCCACAGCTGCATCCAGTAGCCGTCGAGACGGCGCTGATTCTCGACGCGGCCCCTTGCAGCGTTGGAGGCGCGACTTAGCTTGGGCGGGCCTCGGTGGAACGGAGGACTTGCGGTCAATGACTCCACTCGATAGAGCCAGGACGTCGCTGGAAGGACTGTCCATTGGCGACGCCTTCGGCGAAACTTTCTTCGGTGATCTGAACCAGATCCTGCCCCGTATCGGCAGCCGTACGCTGCCCGAGCACGTCTGGCCGTACACCGATGACACCGAGATGGCGCTCTCGATCGTCGAGCACCTGGCCGCCCGGGGAGAGATCGAGCAAGACGATCTCGCGGAACGCTTCGCGCGGCGCATGCAGCCGAGTCGCGGCTACGGCAAGGGCGCCTTCGCCATTCTGGACGGGGTGCGCCGTGGAAAACACTGGCGAACGCTGGCTCGAGACGGCTTCAACGGCATGGGCTCCTTCGGCAATGGCGCCGCCATGCGCGTTGCGCCGCTCGGGGCCTACTTCGCGGATCGGGAGGTCGATTTCATTGCCGAGCAGGCCAAGCTGAGCTCGGAGGTCACTCACGCTCACGCCGAGGGAATCGCGGGCGGTATTGCAGTGGCGATCGCTGCCGCGCTCGCGCAGAGAAGCGCAGGTTCCAGGGCTCCGCTCGGACGCGCCTTCGTCGAAACCGTCCGTGATCACACGCCCGCCGGCTACACGCGTGACGCGATCGCAGAGGTGCTGGCCGTCTCCAGCGACGCCGATGCGCTGGTCGCCGCGCGCGCCCTCGGCAACGGCTCCGGCGTGACCGCGCCGGACACGGTCCCGTTCTGTCTGTGGGTGGCCTCTCGTTTCTCTCACGACTTCGTCGAAGCCATGTGGAACACCGTCACCGCTCTGGGCGACCGTGACACGACCTGCGCCATCGTGGGCGGGATCGTGATCTGCCAAACGGGTCGAGGTGCGATACCCGAAGAGTGGCTCGAGTACAGAGAGCCAATCGAGCTCGAGACTCAGTAGCCGGCTTCGATGCCGACGCTGGGCAGCGTGATCGGGCTGCGGGTGTCGTAGGTGAGGCCGGCGACGGGATCCCAGTAACGGCCCAGGGTCTCTTCGGCGAGGAGGGCGTTGTACCACTCGAAGACGCCCGCGACCCACGCGCCGGAGCTGAAGCGCCAGCGCTTTTCGAAGCGCACGTCGAGGCGGAA
>DATLIL010000789.1:0-14660 GCA_035539475.1 Polyangiaceae bacterium | reverse complement strand
CGGCGGCAGCGCGGGTGTGGGCGGCGGCGGAAGCACCGCCGGCCAGGCGGGCAGCGCGGGCGCGTCGACCGCGGGCTCGGGCGGTCAGGGCGGCAGCGCGGGCAGCGTCGCCAGTGCTGGAACCGGCGCTGCCGGGCAGGGCGGAACGGCGGGCGGCGCGGGCACTGGCGGATCCGGCGGCGCCTCGGGCTCGGCGGGCACGAGCGGCGTGTCGAGCGGCGGCGGCGACGGCGTGTCGCACGTGCCGCGCCTCGACGGCGCGCTGAAGATCCTGCCGTTCGGCGACTCGATCACCGCGTCCACCTGCTACCGCGCGCGCCTGGCCGAGATGCTCGATGCCTCGCACCCCGGCGACTACGACTTCGTCGGCACCCAGAACGGTGACAAGGGCTGCGGCTACACCTACGACATGGCGCACGAGGGCCACGGCGGCTACCTGATCACGCAGCACACCGGCGAATTCACCGGCTGGGCCTCGGCCAGCCCCGCCGACGTCGTGCTCCTGCACTTCGCGACCAACGACGTCTGGAACGCGGTCTCCACCGAGAACATCCTCGCGGCCTATGGCCAGGCCGTCGACGCGTTCCGCGCGCAGAACGAAAACGTCACCATCCTGGTGGCCAAGCTCATCCCGCTCGAGCCCGACGGCTGCGGCCACTGCAACGTCGCGACGCTCAACGACGCCATCCCGGCCTGGGCCGAGAGCAAGGCCAGCGCGACGTCGCCGATCATCGTCGTCGATCAATTCACCGGCTACAGCGCCGGAGCCGACAGCGACGACAAGGTTCACCCGAACGACGCGGGCTCGGACAAGATGGCGACCCACTGGGCCACCGCGCTCGATCCCCTGTTCTGAGCAGCCTTGCAGGGCGACAGGCGGCGGCGTTGCAGCGTGTTCTCCAACCAAAATTCAGTAGGGCATGCCCTGGGCGGAGCAGGCGGCGTAGTACTCGAGGAACGACAGGAACGACAGGTAGGCCCAGTCCTCCTTGTCGTGGAACTTTTCGCCGCCTCCGTGCATCACGCCGCCTTCTTCGAGCGCCAGCGGCTTGAGCAGTAGCAGGCTCTGATCCGGCTGCTCGAGATCGACGTAGCCGCCGTCGATCACGTTGCGCAGTGTGGCCACGGCCGCTGCGTCGCAGCCGCCCTCCACCTCGACCCAGCGCGGTGCCGCGAGGTCGGCCATGAGCTGATCGCTGTGATGGCAGGGATAACAGCGATCCTTCCAGACGAAGACGCTGTCGCGAAAGGCCTGCTCGATGGCCAGGCTGTCGCAGCCCTGCTCCTCGGGCGTCGGCGTGGGCGCCTTGGGCTCGCGCTCGTGTCCGCACAGCGTGGGCCCCCTGGCGCTGGTGCAGACGGTACCCTTGCAGGCGCTGGCGTCGCAGGCGAAGAGCTGCGTGAGAAAATCACTGAAGCCCTGGTACTCTTCGTCGATCACTTCCTGGGTGATGAGGTCGCTCTCCGGCTGCGCCCGCGCGATCCAGCCCAGGATCGGGCTCTGTTCGACGTTCTGCGTGTCGACCAAACCGGTGCTGATCAGGCAGGCGCGCGTCTCGCACAGATCTTCGCGCACGAACAGGCCGAGGTCGACGCCGGAGAGGTGACACTGGTTACACGTCTTCGGCTGCTCGGTCTCCAGCAGCGGGCGGATGCGCTGATCGAAGGTCTCGCTCGTTCGCTGGAGGCACCAGCGCGAGCGGAGCGCGGCGTCGCTGGAGGAGGACTCGCAGCTCGCGACGGCAAGGGCCAAAAGCGCCGCAAGCGCAGGGGCCGCAGAGCGCAACACGGAGCCAGGATAGCAGGCTTACCTTGCTCCGCCTGCCCAAATGGGCAACCTTCAGCCGGCAAACAATGCCCAGCAGCCTACTTGCCCTGCTCGACGACATCGCGACCGTGCTCGACGACGTGGCGGTCCTCACCAAGGTGGCGACCAAGAAGACCGCCGGTGTGCTCGGCGACGATCTCGCGCTGAACGCACAGCAGGTCGCCGGCGTGCGCGCCGATCGCGAGCTGCCGGTGGTGTGGGCCGTGGCCAAGGGCTCGCTCGTCAACAAGGCCATCCTGGTTCCCTCGGCGCTGGCCATCAGCGCGCTCTTGCCCTGGGCGGTAACGCCCTTGCTCATGCTGGGCGGCGCCTTTCTCTGTTTCGAAGGCTGCGAGAAGGTCTGGCACAAACTCCTGCACCGCAAGGAAGAACGTCGAGCCGAGCACGAACAGCTGATCAGCGCCCTGGCTGATCCCGAAGTCGACCTGGTGGCGATCGAGAAGGACAAGGTCAAGGGCGCAATCCGCACGGACTTCATCCTTTCCGCTGAAATCGTGGTCATCGCGCTCGGTACGGTGGCCACGCAGCCGTTCATGACCCGCCTGGCAGTCCTGGTCGGCCTGGGGTTGCTCATGACCGTCGGGGTCTACGGCCTGGTCGCCGCCATCGTGAAGCTCGACGATCTCGGACAGCTGCTCAGCGAGCGCAGCAAGAAGCCGGGCGCGGGGCTCGCCGCCCTGCAAGGCAGCCTTGGCGCGGCCATTCTGGTCACCGCGCCCTGGCTGATGAAGGGCCTCTCGGTCGCAGGCACGATCGCCATGTTCCTGGTGGGCGGCAGCATCCTCGCCCACGGTATCCCCGGCCTGCACGAGCTCGTGCACGAGCACGCGGAGTCGTCGCGCAGCGTGCGTGGCCTGGGCCACGTGCTGCCCACCGTGATCGGCCAGCTTTCCGATCTGCTGGTGGGCGTCGTGGCCGGCACTGTCGTGCTGGCTGCCGTCAGCGGGCTGAAGCGCCTGCGTCCTGCCAAGTCCGCCGGTTGAAAAGCCACTCCGGATAGCTCATCGAGCTCGTCGGGCCCGAATTGACACGAAGCCCGGCGTCGAGCGCGGCGCGGCACGTGGCCTGTAAGACCCCGAGCAACCAGGCCCTGGAACCGAAGGCCTCGAACCCGAGCGTCCACGCGTGAAGCTCCGGAGCGCCTGCGGCGCGGCAGCAGAGCGCGGTGAATTCGACGCTGCAGCCAGCGGCAGGATACGCACTCGGCGACACCTCCGAAGCTTTGCCGCCGTCGAAGGTGTACCGGCGCAGGCGTCGAACCTTTTCCACGTGCAGCCAGTCGCCGCTCTTCTCGAGCTCGGCGTCGTCGACGGTCAGCGATAGTTTTCGCCAGCGCTCGAGCTTGCCCGTCACCCCGGGCAACAGCTGAACGACACCGAGCGAACCGAGCAGGTACTTGGTCTCCACCTTGGTGCCCTGGCCCCTGCCCTTGAAGCCGAGATCGCTGCGTCCCGTTTCCAGGTAGTCGTCCACCCGACTCGGTTCCGGCGCCGTCTCTGCGAAGAACGCCTGCGCCGGCACGTCTTCGTTGTCGAAGAACCAGCGGAGCTCGAGGCTGTCCAGTACTTCCAAGGCGCCCTGGAGGTTTGCAAGTCTCGAGCCGGGCACGTGGCTTGCAGCGCGGAGTTGCGACATTCCATGCCTCACATCGTCTCGGCCGCCACAGCCCTGCCAGAGCACTACTACTCGCAGAACGAGCTCTGCTCCGCGCTGCTGGCAATGGGTGACGAGGGCCACACTGCCTTCGAGCAGAGCAAGGTGCTCAAGTTCTTTTCGTCCGTGGCGGTCGGCGGACGTCACCTCGCGCTGCCGCTGGGGCGCTACGCAAGGCTCGGCGGGCTGGGCGAACGTAGCGCGCTGTGGCTGGAAGCTGCGCTCGAGCTCGGGCAGCGGGCCGTCGGCGCCGCCCTCGAGCGCGCGGGCCTGGCCCCCGCTGACGTCGGGCTCTTCGTCACCAGCACGGTGACGGGCATCGCCGTGCCGTCGCTGGAGGCGCGGCTGATGAACCGGCTGGACTTCTCGCCGCACTGCCGGCGCCTGCCGCTGTTTGGACTGGGTTGCGCGGCTGGTGCCGCTGGCATCGCCCGCGTCAGCGACCACCTGCGCGGCCATCCACGCGAGGCGGCGCTCTTGCTCTGCGTGGAGCTCTGCTCGCTGACCTTTCAGCGCGACGATCTCTCGACGACGAACATCATCGCTTCGGGTTTGTTCGGTGACGGCGCCGCTTGCGTGCTCCTGGTCGGCGACGAGCATCCGCTGGCGAAAGAGAGCCGGGCCAAGGTCGTGACCACGCGCTCCGTCTTCTTCCGCGACACCGAGCGGGTCATGGGCTGGGACGTGGTCGACACGGGCTTTCGCATCGTGCTCGGTGCGGGCGTCCCGGAGATCGCCCGCACGCGCCTGGCAGCCGCGGTGCGTGGCTTCCTGTCCGAGCAGGGTCTCGCGCCGAGAGACGTCGCTCGCTGGGTCGCTCATCCCGGCGGGCCGGCGGTGATCACGGCCATGGAACAGAGCCTGGAGCTCGAGTCCCACAGCCTGGCGCTCAGCCGTGACTGCCTGGCTCGAGTGGGAAACCTCTCCTCCGCGTCGGTGCTCGTGATCCTCGAGCAGACGCTGGCCGATCGGGCGCCGCAGCCGGGCTCGCCAGGCCTGCTGCTCGCCATGGGTCCGGGTTTTGCGGCTGAGCTGGTGCTCTTGCAATGGTGACCCAGGCTCTCTTCACCGCCCTGTGTGGGCTCGTGGCAGCGCAGCGGCTGGCCGAGCTCGACGCGAGCAAGCAGAACGAAGAACGGCTGCTGGCGCGCGGTGGCCGCGAGCACGGCGCCGGTCATTTCGCTGCGATGCGGGCGCTGCACGCCGGCTGGCTCGTGTCCTGCTGCGCCGAGGTCTGGCTACTGGAGCGACCGTTCACACTCGAGCTCGCGCTGCCGATGCTCGTGCTGTTCGCGACCGGACAATGCTTGCGCCTCAGCGCGCGCCGCGCACTGTCGGGGCGCTGGAGCGTGCGTGTGATCACGCTTCCCGGTGTTCCGCTCGTGACCTCGGGCCCGTATCGCTTCCTCAGGCACCCGAACTACCTCGGCGTGGTGCTGGAGCTCGCGGCGTTGCCCCTGGTCCACGGCGCCTGGCTGACCGCCATCGTCTTCTCGCTGCTCAACGCGCTGGTGCTCGCGGTTCGTATCCGACACGAGGAGGCGGCGCTCGCGCTGGACAGCGGCTTGCTCGCGCAAGGAGGTCCACGATGAAATTCGACGCCATCGTCATCGGTGCCGGACCGGCGGGGTTGTCCGCCGCTGCTGCGCTCGGCGCGCGAGGCATTTCCACGCTGGTGTGCGAGAGCTCGCGCTTGCCCGTGGACAAAGCCTGCGGCGAGGGCCTGATGCCGAGCGGCATCGAGGACCTCGCGCGACTCGGTGTTCCGCTCTCGGAGCTCCGCGCCGAGGGCCAGCCGTTCGCCGGCATCCGCTACTTCGCCGAGAGCGGTCGTGTGGCCGAAGCACGCTTCGCCGAGGGTGAAGGCATCGGCCTGCGCCGCGTCGCGCTCTCGGAGCTCCTGCTCGCTCGCGTGCGGCGGCTGCCGAGCGTGAGCGTGATCCAGGGCGTCCGCGCTCGGGTGCGGCGAGAGCGTGGCGACAGCGGCGAGCGCTTCGCCGTGCAGCTCGAAGGCTCGCTGTTCGAACCGCGGTTGATCATCGGAGCCGACGGTCTGAACTCGCAGGTGCGCCGGCACGCGCACATCGTGTCCAAGGCCATGCCGCCGCTGCGCTGGGGCGTGCGCCGGCACTTCGAAATCGAGCCCTGGTCCGATCACGTGGAGGTGTACTGGGCCAAGGGCGCGGAGGCGTACGTGACGCCGGTCGGCGCCGACCGCACGAACGTCGCCCTGCTCTTCGCTCGCGACGGGCTCAGCACACGCTCGCAAGGCGCGCTGTTCGAGCGGCTGCTCGAGCGCTTTCCGGCGCTGGCGCGCAGGCTCGACGGCGCGCGCGGCTTCGGTCAGGCGCGCGCAGCCGGGCCTCTGCATCAGTGGCCGGCGCGCCCGCTCAGGCGCGGTCTTGTGCTGCTGGGCGACGCCTCCGGCTACGTCGACGCGCTGACCGGTGAAGGCATCGGCGTGGCGCTGAGGCAAGCGCTTCTGCTCGGCGAAGTGATCGGGCCGCTGCTCGCAGAGCGCTCCGACGAGCCGATCCCGTCGCAAGAGCTCTGGAAGTTCGTTCGCACCGAACGCCGCGCCAGCCGCGGGGCCCGCCGCCTGACCAGGTTGTTGCTCTGGCTCGAGCGTCATCCGCGCCTGCTCGAGCAGGCCATCGCTCGGCTATCGAACAACGCCGGGCTGTTCCGGCGCTGCCTGTCGGCCAATCAGGGCACGACTCCCCTCCTCGGGTGGCCGCAGCATGCGCTACACCATCCGTCCTGACAGCCTGCTCGAGCGCCTTGCGCTGTGGACCGACATGGTCCCGCTGCCTGCAATCGACGTGCTGGTCCCGCTGATCAAGGTGCGCGCCATCATGGCCGGGGTCCGGCTCGGCATTTTCAGCGCGCTCTCGCCGGGCCCGCTGAGCACCGGGGAGCTCGCCGCACGCCTCGAGCTCGACGCCGAGTGCCTGCGGCTCTTGCTACGTGTCCTGGTCAGCTCGGAGTACCTCACGCAGCGCGACGAGCATTTTGCGCTCACGCGGCGCGCATCCGAGCTCCATGCCTACGTCGAGTTCAACTACCTGCAGTGGCATTTCGTGGAAGGGCTCGAGCAGACCCTGCGCACGGGCCGCGGCGTCGAGTTCCACCGTACCCTGCCGGAGCCGTCGGACTGGCAGCGCTATCAGCACGCAATGCTCGATCTCGCGCGCCCCGTCGCCGGCACCATCGCGGCTCACGTACCGGTGCCGAAGGGGGCGCGCCGGTTGCTCGACCTCGGAGGTTCGCACGGCCTGATCGGCGCCGCGCTCTGTCGCGCCCATCCGCCCATGCGCTCGACGGTGCTGGAGCTTCCGCCTGCCGTCGCTCATGCCAAGCAACTGGCCCTGGACGAGGGCATCGCCGACGTGGTCGAGCATCGCGCCGGCGACGCCCTGGCGAGCAACTACGGCGCCGACTACGACGTCGTCTTGCTCTGTAACCTGCTGCACCATCTCTCCGAGCGCGAGGTCGGGCTCGTGCTGCTACGCGCGGTGGAAGCACTGCGCGGCGGCGGCACCATCGCGGTGTGGGAGACCGAGTTCCCCCGAAGCGACTCGAAGCCCGAGCTCGCCGGCGACGCTCTGGCGCTCTACTTCCGCATCACCTCGAGCTCTCCGGGGCTCGGGCCGAACGTCATCGAAGAGAAGCTCCGAGCGCTCGGCTGCGAAGAGGTCGAGACGACGCGTACCCTGCGCGCCCCGGGCAGAGTGCTGCTCTGCGGCAAGCGCCGGCACTGATCGGGCACCCTTTCTCTGCCACGAGTCGCGGAAAGCCGTGTTAGTTTCCGTGCCCAGCATGCCGAGGCGCTGGCGAGCCGTTTTCTGGTCTCTGATCGTCGCCTGCCGTTCGGTCACGGCGTTCGCGCAAGAAGAGACGCCATCGCCCGAAGCGCCATCGCCCGAAGCGCCACCGCCTCCGTCCCCTCCCCCGCTCGATCCGCAGGCGCAGAAGCTGGAGCACGCAAAGGAGCTCTTTCGCCAGGGCAATGCCCTGCGCAAGGCCGGCGACTACGAGCGCGCGCTCGAGTTCTACCAGGCGTCGCGCCAGGAGCTGGCGTCGGCGCCAAACACGCTGAACGCCGCGTACTGCCTCGAAAAGCTCGGTCGCAGCGCGGAGGCGCTCGAGCTCTACGAGGAGCTCCTGACCCGCTTCAACGACCAGCTCGGAGCCGAGGAGCGCGAGGCCGTGGCGACCTCGATGAGCGCGCTACGGCCTCGTGTCGGCAGCATCGAGGTCGCGGCGAACGCAACCGGGCTCGTGGTCGTGGACGGACGCATGCGCGGGACGTTGCCGCTGGCCGGACCGATCAGGGTCGAGCCGGGCAAGCGCGTGGTGCGCGTGATCAAGGACGGCTACGAGATGTTCGAGACGTCGGTCGACGTCCGCGCCGGCGCCACGGCGTCGGTGGATGCTCGGCTGAAGCCTCTGCTCACGTCCGGGCAGCTCCGCATCGAGGACCAGGCGCTGACCGGAGCCGAAGTCTTCGTGGACGGCGCGAGCGTCGGCAGGGTGCCGTGGCAAGGCACGCTGGCTCCTGGCAAGCACCTGTACTGGCTCCAGCGCGCCGACGAGGGCAGCGCGCCGGCAGTGGTCGCCGTGGTGGAAGGCCAGCTGGTGCGGGCAAGCGCCAAGCTCGAGCCGCTCAGTCGCGACCTCCGGCTCGTCCCCTCGCCGCCGTCGGCGCTGCTCTTCCTGGACGGTGTCCCGCTCGGACGCGGCGTGTTCCAGGGCCGCCTCACGGTCGGAACACACAAGCTCGAAGCGCGCGAAGAGGGCTACCTGCCAGCTACCGTCAACCTGGGCGTCGACCGGACCACCAGCGGCGATCAGGGCCTGAAGCTCCGCCCCGACCTCGAGCACCCGCGCTGGGCCGTGCCTCAGCGCGCGCGCTTCACGCTTCAGGCCGAGGGCGGGCTGCTCATCGCCTCGAGCTTGAACAGCGGCGCCGAGCGCAGCTGCGAGCGCCACGGCTGCTCGCAGGACGACACCGCGCTCGGTCCCTGGCTGGCGGCGCGGCTCGGCTACCAGCTCCCAGTGCGGGTGGCCTTCGAGCTTGGCGTCGGTTACCTGGCGCTCGGCAAGGAGCTCGTGCGCTCGCGCTCGGAGGACCAGGCGGTGCCCGTTCCGGTCACCTTCGAGTACGAGGACGACATCTCGCTGCGCGGGCCCTTCATGAGCCTCGGGGCCTCGTACTTCCTGCCCCTCGGCTCGAGCTTCGCGCTGACCGGACGGCTCGACGCGGGCGCGGTGCTTGCGCGAACCTCGGATGAGATCGAGGCGGAGGTCAGCGGCGAGGGCGACAGCACGGGAGCCAGCGTGCAGGGCGCCGGCGAGCCGGTGAGCTCGGTCGCCGCCTTCATCGCGCCGGCGCTCGGCGCGCGGCTAGCCTTGGGCTCCGCACACGTGGGGCTCGCGCTAGCGCTACCCTGGATATTGACGCCGGGACCTGACAACGAGCATGGCGAAACGCGCTTGCCGCCCTGCGATCCGGCGAGGCCCGTCACCTGCGTGTCGCGCACCGACCACGTGCGAGCCGAGCGAACCTACGGCAACTTTCTCGCTATCCTGCCGCTGCTCTCCGCCGGCTATACCTTCGACTGAGCGCCGGCAAGGCGAGCAGCAGCGCCAGCCAGACGCCGCCCGACGGGGAGCGTTCGCTGCCCACCGCTCGGCAGCCACAAGCCGCCACGGAGCGCGACGCCGCCGAGTCGGGCACGCAGTTCCCCTCGCTGTCACAGGCGTTGCCGCGCGTGCAGTCGAGCGACGAGCGGCAGAGCGGCAGACAAGTCCCGGCGGCGTCACAGCGGTAGGGCGCGCAATCCACGGTCGTGCCGTCGGCCGAGCGCAGCAGGTGCTCCTCGACGCAGCTCGTGCCTCCGCGCGGCACGCACTGGCCCTCGCTGGCGCCGGTCGCGATGGCGCAGGTGTAGTCGCTGTGACAGTCGTCCTCGCTGGCGCACAGCCCGGTCACACAGGCGCCGTCGCGGCAGGCGTACGGCGCACAACCGACGGTGTCTTGCTCCGCGCAGTCGCCACCGCCGCAAACGCCGCCAGGGCGCAGCCGATCGCGATCGACGCAGCGGGCCTCACTGCACGCCACGTCGTCCCCGACGAAGCCGTCGCAGCTCGAGCGCTCCTTGCCGTCGCACAGACGTGAGGCGCAGACGTCCCCGCCGTCCTCGCTGCCGCAGGCCGGCCGAGCTCCGTGCGGCTCACCGCGAACTGCCACGCACTGACCGAAGCTGCCCTCGACGTCGCAGGCTTCGCACTGGTCGGAGCACTCGGCGTCGCAGCACACGCCGTCGGCGCAGTGCCCCGAGACGCACTGCTCCGCCGAGGTGCAGGCGGCGCCGTCGCCGAGCGCGCACAGATCATCCGGGTAACGCTCGGGCGGGACGCTGCCGCACTCACCATCGTCGCCGCTGCCCTTGCGCTCTGCGCTGCAAGCCACGCACGCGCCCTGACAGGCGCCGTCGCAGCACACGCCGTCGACGCAAAAGCCGCTATCGCACTCCGCGGCCTCTTCGCAACCGACGCCGAGCGGCGCCGCCGCGATCGTCACCGGCACGCCGTCGCTCAGGGCGCCGTTGACGGCGATCGAGAGCAGCCCTGGGCCGTGCAGCGTCGTCGCCGGCACGCGCCAGGTCGCAGAAGTTGGACTGAAGTCTCGCAGCGAGCCGTAGACGAGGCCGCCGTGCGAGAGAGGGCGCCAGACCGCGATCGGGTAGTTGGTCGGCGACGCGTTCGTGCGGCCGCTGCTCGACTCCGACAGCCCGCGAAAGTTCGTGCCCTCGATCGCAACGTCGGCGCCGGGCGTGACCTCGGCCGGCACGCTGCCGAGCACCGGGCGCGCGGCTGGCGCAGCGCCGTCGTTCCAGGTGAGATCGTAGATGTCACCGGGACACACGAAGCAGTCCCTACCATTGGCGACCAGGGCGCCACCGGAGTGTAGCCAGGCTGCGGCGTGGTAGTGCCGATTCCTGCCGATCGGCACGTCGACGAAGACGCCGTTCCCGCCGCCCGCCGCGGGATCGAACAGGCGCCCGCCGCTGGTGCTCGTGTTGTCGCGCGTTCCGCCTATGACCAGCACGCGACCGGAGCTCAGGAGCGTGGCGGTGTGGCCCGCCTTGAACGGCACGTCCGGACCGACGATGAAGGTATCTTCGCCCGGATGGAATTGCTCCACGAAGGATGGGAGCTCGGTGCCGCCCACGATCAGCACTCGACCCGATGGTAAGAGCGTCGCCGTCGGTGAGACGCGCGCAACGTTGAGCGGCGCGACCACGGGCGACGAGGTCTCGCTCGTGGGGTCGAAGGTCTCGGCCGAGCCTACCCCGCCCTCGCCGCCGACCAGCAGCACGCGCCCGTCGAGCAGCAGCGAGGCTGCGTGCTGCGCGCGAGGGCTGGCGAGCGTTCCCTCCGAGCCAAAGCTCGAGGCCGCCGCGTCGGCGATCTCGAAGCTGTCCGTCGGCGCATTGCCTTCAAGAAAGCCACCGGCGACGAGCACGCGCCCGTCGGGCAGCAGCGTGGCGGTCGCGTTTCCGCGTGCGACGGCGAGCTCCGGCCCTTCTTCGAAGGCACCAACGCCGCCCGCAGCGCTCGGGTCGAACAGCTCGCTCGTCGCGAGAGGCGCGTTGCCCGCATCGAAGCCACCCGCCAGAAGGACCTTGCCGCTCTGCAGCAGCACCATTGCTGGCGCCCTGCGCGCCGCGATCGGCACCCCGGTGGGCACGAGCGCGTTGTCTTCGGGCGAGAAGACACGCGCGCCAGCCCCCTCGTAAACGAGCACGCGCCCGTTGGCCAGAGTCACGGCGAGCGAGTCGAAGAGCTGCTGACTGAGCTCGGGCAGGTTTGCGACTGCACCTTCCGGCGTGAGCAGATCAGCGCCAGGCCCGCCGCCTACGACGAAGACGCTGCCCGTGGGCAGCAACGTGGCCGTGTGCTGCCAGCGCTGCGCTCCCAGCAGACCGGCGCTCGCAGAAGTCAGGTTCACGGGGTCGTACTGCATGACTCCCGCCGAGTAGAAAGGATCACCCTCGTAGCCGTAGCCACCGAAACCACCGGTGGTGAGGACCATCCCTGTCGGCAGCAAGGTCACCGTGTTGTAGGCGACGCCGCTGCCCGGAAAATACTGGGGCTCGGGGGCCAGTGGGGTCAGGATGCCAGGCGGGTAGAAACCACCGAAACCGGACAGATCCTGGTAGCCCATCCAGAAGATGTCGCCGGTCGGCAACGCGAGCGCGGTAGGCGAGGTCGGCACGTGCGCCGCCGACAGCATCGGAAACTCCGTCGTCTCGCTGTCGACGTCGTAGACGCCGTGCCCCGCGCCGTTCAAGACGATGTGCCCGTCTGGCAGCAGCGCCGCACCGTGGTTGTACCAATTACCTGCGACTTCGATGCTCGTGAACTCGGCGGTCTCTGGGTCGTAGAGCTCGCCGCCGCCGGACGGCGATCCGCCGTCTGTCCCGCCGACGATGACGACGCGGCCGTCGTCGAGCAGGGTCGCCGTGTGCTCGGAGCGGGCGCTGTTCAGTGTGGGGCCCGATAAGAGCTCACGACGCTCGGGCTCGTAGATCTCGCACAGGGCCTCACCAGGAGCGCCGCCGACGATCAGCACGCGACCCTCGCTGAGCAAAGTCGCGGTGTGGTTGGCGCGCGCAAACTTCAAGTCGGGACCCGGACTGAAGACGCCCGTCCGCGGATCGAAGAGCTCGGTGCTCCGCACCGCAGTGTCGCCGACGAAACCACCCGCGAGCAGCACCGTCCCGTCGGGCAGCAGGGTTGCAGTGTGGTTCTCGCGGACGGCGAGCGGCGCCGCCCCCGGCAAGACGGCAATCTCCTGCTGGATTTGGCTCGCCCGTTCGGGGCTCTCCTGGGCGCTCGGCGCGCAGGCAGACGAAGAGAGCGCCGCGCCGCAGACAATGATATTAAGGACTTTTCGCGGAGCGCCCATTACCACCATCATCGCACAACTCATTGCCGACGGTCGCTGATGGACGTGGACGCGCTCATCGGCCGCACCCTGGGCGGTAGCTACCAGCTCAAGGCTCTCCTCGGCCAGGGCGCGATGGGCGCCGTCTATCGCGCCGCGGTGTCGGGCGGCGGCCAGGACGTGGCGGTCAAGGTCCTGAATCCGGGCCTGGCGGAGGGCGAGATCGGCGCGCGCTTCCTGCGCGAAGCCGCGGCGCTGCAAAAGATCCGCTCGCCTCACGTCGTACAGGTGCTCGCGGCCGGGCAGGACCAGAGCAGCCTGCTGCTCTACCTCGTGATGCCGGTGATGAACGGGCACGACGTCGAGCACCTGCTCCAGCGCGTCGGACCGCTCCAGCCGATCACGGCCGTGCGCATCGCATTGCAAGCCGCTCAAGGGCTCGCCGACGCGCACGCCGCCGGCATCGTGCACCGCGACATCAAGCCGTCGAATCTCTTCCTGGAAGAGCTCGAGAACGGCAAGGTGATGGTCAGGGTCTGCGACTTCGGCATCGCCAAGCAGGAGGCTGGCGCGGAGGCCAACCTGACGCGCACGGGCAGTCAGATCGGTACCCCCGACTACATGTCGCCCGAGCAGCTCCGAAGCTCCAAACACGTCGACGCCCGCACCGACGTCTGGAGCCTGGGCGTGACGCTGTACGAGATGCTTTGCGGGCATGCCCCCGCCTCGCAGGCAGCCAGCATCGCCGAGCTACTGGAGGTGATCTGCCTGCGCGACGCGACCAGCATCCAGGATGTGGCGTCGTGGGTCGAGCCCGCGCTCGCCAGCGTGCTGCACGGAGCCTTGCGCCGCGACGTCGCCACACGCTGGCCGGACATGCAGCGCTTCGCCGATCTGCTGCTCCAGCTCTGCGGTGAAAACGACAACCTGAAGAAGAGCGATCTCGTGCCCGTCTCCGAGCTGGAGCGCGCTTCGGTCGCCGAGCGTGCCGACCCGACGGACGAACCAGAAAAGTATCTCGCCCTCGCAGTGAAGTTGCAGACCGATCACGATCACCTGCTCGGTCACCTGCTGGGAGGCCGGTACAAGGTGCTGCGCGAGCTCGGCCGCGGCGGCATGGGGGCCGTGTTCGAGGTGGAGGGACCGAAGGGCGAGCGGCTCGCCGCCAAGGTGATGTCGCGCACGGAGTCGCAGAGCTCGATCGGCGCGCGACGCTTTGCCCGCGAGGCGCGCTCTGCCAGCGCCATCGACAACCCGCACGTCGTGCGCACGCTGGAGATCGACGCGGACGAACAGCTGGGCGTGCCGTTCATCGTGATGGAGCTCCTGGCCGGGACCGATCTGGCCGCGCTGCTGAAGCGCGAGGGGCCGCTCGATCCGGAAGTCTGCGTGCGGCTCTTCCTGCAAGCCTGCGAGGGCCTGCGCGCCGCGCACGAGCGCCAGATCGTCCATCGCGACATCAAGCCGGCCAATCTCTTCCTGCAAACGGACGCGCAGAGCGAGGTCGTGACGGTCAAGGTCTGCGACTTTGGCGTGGCCAAGCGCCAGGCCGGCACCTTCGACCAGAGCACGCACGAGCTCACGCACACCGGCGGCATGCTGGGCTCGCCCATGTACATGTCGCCCGAGCAAGCCCGGAACGCCAAGTCCGTCGACCATCGCACCGACATGTGGAGCCTCAGCGTCGCGCTGTGGGAGGCGCTCGCCGGCCGCCGACTGTGGGGTTCGCGCTCGTCGCTGGGTGAGTTGATTCTCGCGATCTGCTCGGAGCCCATTCCGCGCCTCGAGCAGGTGGCGCCCTGGCTACCCAGGGCCCTGGCCGATGCCGTCCATCGCGGCCTCGACCGCGACACGGAGCGGCGCTGGGCCGGCATCGGCGAGCTGATGCGAGCGCTCGAACCGTTCGCGGGCGGCAGACGCGAGGTCACTCGCAGCGAGCTCAAGACGATCGACGCGGAGCGCCGTAGTCTGGTGGTGAACGACCCCGTCGTCTCGATGCGAACTGTCGTTATCGCCGGCAGCGCACACACGGGCGTGCCGATCGATCCGTCCACCATGGGCGGCTCCGCCAGCGAGAGCGGCTCGAAAAACCCCCGAGCTTCACGCAGCGCGCTGGTCGGGGCCGCGCTGGGCACCCTGGTTGCTGCCGCTGCCGCGGGCCTCTGGCTCGCCACCAGAGCCCCCGCGAGCCCGGAGCCCGGCGCGGAGCGAGAGGTCCCTGCC
>DATLIL010000788.1:0-3671 GCA_035539475.1 Polyangiaceae bacterium | reverse complement strand
CTGGCTGATCGACGGCGGCGGCATCGTCGGCAGCCCGGTCGATCCCGGCGAGCGCGTGATACTTCCCGTACTGCGCGAACGGCGGCGGCCACACCTCGACGTGGTCGTGCTCTCGCACCCGCACCCGGACCATTTTCTGGGTCTCGTCAGTGTGCTCGGGCAGGTTTCCGTGGCTGAGCTGTGGGACACGGGCCAGGGCGAGGCCGAAGGCGCCGGGCCGGTCTACAGAGGGCTGCTGGAGCTGGCGCGGCGCAGAGGAGTCGTCATTCGTCGGCCGGCGGAGCTCTGCGCGAAGCTTAGGACACTGGGCGGCGCGCGTGCGCGTGTGCTGGCGCCTTGCCCGGGTTTCACCTCGGGGCGGGGCGCCAACGACAACTCCTTCGTCATCAAGCTGAGCTTCGGTGAGCACCACAGCCTCTTCACGGGTGACGCCGAGCTCGAAGAGGAGCACGAGCTCGTGGCGCGCTTCGGTGGGGAGCTCGCGGCCGACGTGCTCAAAGTCGGTCACCACGGCAGCCGAACCTCGACGAGCGAAGGGCTGCTCGCCGCCGTCCGGCCGCGCTTTGCCACGATTTCCTCCGGTCTCCGTAATCGCTTCGGCCACCCCCACGGCGTGGCTCTGGAGCGGCTGACGGCCGCGGACGTGCTCACCTACCGCGTCGATCGCGTGGGCTCCGTCAGCCTGAGCAGTGACGGACGGAATTTGCGGGTGCAAACCGGCGCCAGCTGGTGAAAAGCTTGGGCCATGACGTTTCCCGAAAGCGGCGAAGTGCGCACCCTGATCAGCCGCGAGCAGATCGCCGCTCGCGTGACTGAGCTCGGCCAGCGCATCAGCGAGGAGTACGCCGGGCGCTCGCTGGTGCTGGTGAGCATCCTGAAGGGCAGCTTCGTGTTCGTGGCCGACCTGGCGCGCGCCATCGACCTTCCGGTGCGCGTCGAGTTCCTGGGCGTGCGCAGCTACGGAGCCAACACCAAGTCGAGCGGTGTGGTCGAGATCACACAGGACCTCACCCGACCCATCGAGGGAGACGACGTGCTCGTGGTCGAGGACATCGTGGATACGGGTCTCACGCTGACCTACATCCAGGGTCTCCTGTCGGGCCGCAAGGCCGCCAGCGTGAAGGTTTGCGCTCTGCTGCACAAGCCGTCGCGCAGTCGTGTGCCCGTCACCATCGACTACCTCGGCTTCACCGTCGAGGACGTGTTCATCGTCGGCTACGGACTCGACTACGCCGAGCGTTACCGCAATCTGCCAATGCTCGCGGAGCTCGCGACCGGCGACTAACGATCGCATGTGGAAGCGGGCGCTCGGAATACTGGTGCTGGGGGCAATGGGCTGCGGTGGCGAAGTGGAACGGGAGCCGAAGTCGGGCACGGATCCGCCCGCGGACGAGGATCCGTCCGGCATTCCTGCGCCAGACGACGGACCGGGCGACCCCGTGCCGCTCGACGAATGCATGGCCGGCTTCGATCGCTACGAGGAGCCCGACCGCGACTGCAACTGGGTGGTCGATCAGCTCTGCTACGAGGACAAGCTCGACGCCTGTGCCTGCGCCTGCCCGGGCGGCATCGTGGTCTCCACGTGCTCGAGCGGCTTTCCGACGAAAAACGGTCGCGTCCCCGTCTACTGTTCCTGACCGGAGCCCTGATCCGAGCCCTGGCCTCCGCCGCGCAAGCGTCCGAGGCGCTCGGCGATCGCCTTCTCCAGGCCGTTCTGTGTTGGCTGGTAGAAGCGCTCGCCGCTGAGCTCGTCGGGCAGGTAGGTCTCGCCAGGCACGAAGCTGCCCACGAAGTTGGGCGGGTACTGGTAGCCCTCGCCGTAGCCTTCGTTGCGCATCAGCCCCGTGACGGCGTTGCGTAGCTTCTTTGGTACCGGCAGGGCACCGCGCTCGGCGATCACGGCGCGCACCGCGTGCATGGCGCTCTTTACCGCGGCGGACTTGGGGCAGCTCGCCAGGTAGAGGCACGCGTGCGCGATGGGGTAGGCCCCTTCCGGCATGCCCACACGGCGGAACGCGGCGTCGGCGTCGACTGCGACGGAGAGCGCGCGCGGGTCGGCGTTACCCACGTCTTCACTCGCGAAAATGATCAGCCGGCGAAGTAGGAATAACGGATCGTCACCGGCATCGAGCATGCGAAAGAGCCAGTAGAGAGCGGCGTCCGGATCACTGCCCCGCAATGACTTGATGAGGGCGCTGGAGACGTTGTAGTGCTCCTCGCCGCTCTTGTCGTAGAGCAGCGTGCGCTGTTCCGCGGCGCGTTCGACCAGCGCGAGATCGATGCGACCGCCGTCGTCTGGCAAGAGCCCCGCGGCGATCTCGAGCAAACCGAGCGCCCGGCGCGCGTCACCGCGGGCGGCGCTCGCCATGGCGCCCAGCGCGGCGGGCTCGGCCGAGAGGTTGCGGGCTCCGAGGCCACGTTCGTGATCGCCCAGGGCGCGCTCGAGCAGCGCGACCAGGTCGATCTCCTCCAGGGCTTCGAGCCGAAAAACGCGACAGCGCGAGAGCAAGGCGGCGTTCACCGCGAACGACGGATTCTCGGTGGTCGCTCCGATCAGGGTGATCGTGCCGTTCTCGATGTGCGGCAAGAACGCGTCTTGCTGACCCTTGTTGAAGCGATGGATCTCGTCGACGAAGAGGATCGTGCTCTTGCCCTGGTAGTCGCGGCGTTCGCGGGCTGCCTTGATGATCTCGCGCAGCTCCGGCAACCCGCCGAGCACGGCGCTGAAGCCAACGAACTCACTGTGGGTCTGGCGCGCCACGACCGCGGCCAGCGTCGTCTTGCCCGAGCCCGGCGGTCCCCACAGCACGAGCGACGGGACGCGGTCGGACTCGATGGTCTTGCGCAAGAGCTTGCCCGGGGCGAGCAGCGCCTTCTGGCCGACCACCTCGTCGAGGGAGCGCGGTCGCATGCGCTCCGCCAACGGAACGGCGCCGCCGCCGGAGCGCGTCGCCGCCTGACCGAACAGCGTCGGTCCCGCGTCAGCGGCGTGCTTGCGGGCAGCCATCAGCCCAAGGCCCGCGCCGCCCGCGCGCCGAAGATGGCGGTGCCCACGCGGACGAGCGTCGCTCCTTCGGCGATGGCCACCTCGAAGTCGGCGCTCATGCCCATGCTGAGCTCGGGTAGTGTCTCCGCGCCCCCGAGCTCGTCGCGCAGCTGGCGCAGCCTGGAGAAATAGGGCCGGCTGGCTTCTGGCTCCTCGCCCAGCGGCGGCACGCACATCAGGCCGCGGAGCTCGAGGTTCTTGCAGCGCCTCACGCTCTCGACGAGCCGTGGAAGCTCGGCGGGAGCCACCCCGCTCTTCTGCGTCTCGCCGGCGATGCCGACCTCGATCAGCACGGGTAGCGGCGAGCCACTCCGGCGCTTGTCGAGCTCGAGCGCCAGCGCCTCGCCGTCGAGCGACTGCAGAAAGCTCGCGTGCTGGACGACGAGCTTGGCCTTGTTGCGCTGCAGGTGGCCGATCATGTGCAGCCGGAGCTCGCTCGCGTCGGCGAGCTCCTCGGCCTTCTTGCACAGCTCCTGCACGTAGTTTTCGCCGAAGTCGCGCTGGCCGGCGGCGTAGGCCTCGCACAAGGCAGAGCTCGGCTGGCCCTTGGAGACGGCTATCAGGCGCACGCTTTCCGGCGCGCGACCCGCTGCTTCGGCCGCCGTTCGGATCCGCTCGCGGATGT
>DATLIL010000787.1:0-7397 GCA_035539475.1 Polyangiaceae bacterium | reverse complement strand
TCCATGATGTGACCGTTGGGCGTGAAGAAGATCAGCAGGTTTCCCGCCGCGGCAGCCTGCGCGAAGCTGCTCCTGTGTTGCAGGAACGGCGCCAGGAGCAGGGTGCCGGCACCAAGCCCTCGCAGCAGGTTGCGGCGTGTGTACACGTGGTGGCGTGAGTGGGTCATGGCGTATGGAAGCGGCCCGAACCGGCCTCGACGTCGCTCAAGACGACGGCAAGTTGCTGAACTGAAGGCTCTGCCGAGGCGTCGCTCGGCGCGCGAATGACGCAAGCGTCGAGCTCGGCGTGCAGGTGACGACCCAGCGCGTATTCGGCGAACTGCCGCGAGAAGCAGTACTCGCCGATCTTGCTGTTACCGATCAGCCCCGCGATCTCGACCGCGTTGGCGTACGGTCCGGTGGCGTCACCCGCGCCGATGAGGTCGCCGCTCGTGACGATGGGCCGGCCATCCTCGTAGGTCGTCCGGTAGTGGCCCATGTTGTCATAGGCCTCGAAAGCGAGCCCGATCGGCTGGAACCCGGTGTGACAGGCGACGCAGCCGGGCTGGGCTGCGGCGAAGGCCTCGTAGCTCTCGAGCGGCGTCGCGCCGTCGCCCAGCGGGCGGAGATCGGAGGCTTGTGGCATCAGGTTGGGCGGGGGCGGCTGCGGCGGTTGGCACAAGAGCCGTGCTCGCACCGCGAGGCCGCGCGAGATGATCTTGTGCTCCACGCTGGAAGCGTCGTCGCTGAACAGGAAGCCCGCCTGCGTGAGGAAGCCGCTGCGCTCGCCGGTCGGCAGCGTCGAAGCGCCAGTGCCGTTCGGCGTCAGCGTGCCGTAGATCTGCGAGAGGGTCGCGTCGCCGTACGTGTAGGGAGCGGTGACGAGATCGGCGAAGGTCCCCTGCTCGTCCCAGACGATCTTGTCGAAGTGTCGCTCGACCTCCGTGCCCATCGCGGTGACGAGATCGGGGGCCAAGCCGGTCGCCTTGGCCAGACCGCCGAGCGGCAGGTACTGGCGCCAGAAGTCGGCGTACTTGGCCCTGGCGCTGGGCGTCAGCAGCAGCCGCTGAGCGTGTGTCGCGCGCTGGGCCGACGTGGTCAGCGCGTTCTGCTCGGCCGCCTGCTTCAGGGTCGCATCCGGCGGACCGTCGGCGATGGTGTACGAGAGCAGCGCGGCCTGCTCGAAGGGCGTGAGTGCAACCTGGCCGGCCGTGCTGGCGCCGAGCTCGGTCAGGTAAACCATGTTCGGCGACAGGAGGAACGCGCGAATCACGGTCGACACGGCGACGTCGGCGGTGTCGAGCGCGGCCTGCCCGGAGAGCAACGCGCCGTAGCGAGTCACCTCTTCGTCGGTCAGCGGGCGCCGGAAGAGACGGCTACCGTAGTCCTCTAGGAAGGGCGCGCTGCACGCGGGGTCGGCCGCGGTCGTGCTCAAGCAGGGGTAGGTCTGCATGGCCGCCGCCGCCACGCTGGCGCCCAGCGCTTCACCCGCGTCGAAGTAGGCGTTGGCGAGCAGGACGTTGACCTTGTTGACCTCGGCGTCGGTGTTGAAGCCGGTGTCCGAGCTGATCCCGTCCTCGGGAAACTGCACCGCGGGCAGCGCCACGGCGAGCCCCTGGGTGACCGTGTTCTGCCACTGGACGGTGCTCAAGCGACGGATGCGAGTACGCGCGGGCGACACGGGCGCCGAGCAATCGGCCTGCTGAACGGCTTCGAACCAGTCGCTGGGCTCCGCCGGCTCCTCGATGGGCCTGGGGGGAGCCACGCCGGTATCCCCGCCGCCGCTGCCCTTGGGGCCGCCGCCGGCAGGTCCGTTGATCTCACCCGTGCAAGCGCTGACGAGCCACGCCGCGCCCACGAGCGCGGGTAGAGCCCACCCTGAGAGATTTCCGCCCCGCACCTGGAGGTGCCGATGGCGATAGCGGCGCATACTGAGGTGAGGCGCCGAAATCTCGAAATCCCTTTAAAAAATGTACCTCCGGGCACAGATTGCAGCCCATGGCTGCAATCGTTCAGTCACGGTGTCGGGTTCGTCTACCTGTGTAGGCAACCCACCCACTGAACAGGCCTCGCTCCTCTTACCCCGACGGGTGACAGGCGAGGCCCCGGGACCAGGTTCTCGCTCCGGCGGATTCGCGCAGGCGCTCCGTGAACTTACGCGGCCTGAACGCGCTACCCGGCCTTGGGACGGCCCATGCCGCGATAGACGAGGCCGGCGTCGACCACGGCTTGCGGCACGAGCACGTTTCTACCGTCGAAGACGTGGCGGCCGCGCATCAAGCCCTTGATGCGCTCGAGATCGGGTGCCCGGTACTCGCTCCACTCCGTCGCGAGCACGAGCGCGTCCGCGCCCTGACAGGCGTCGTACTCGGCGCTGAACAGCTTGACGCGATCGGCGATGCCGAGCTGCCCCAGACGATCGCCTCCGGTCTCGAGCGCCTGAGGATCGGTGCCCTGCACGCGCGCCCCACGCGCCACGAGCTCCTTGATCAGGTGCAGCGCCGGCGACTCGCGCACATCGTCGGTGCGCGGCTTGAAGGCGAGGCCCCAGACCGCGATCAGCTTGTCGCCGAGTCCGCCCAGGTCCTTTTCCATGTGCTCGAGCAGGTAGTTCACGGGGCCCTCGTTGGCCCTGACCGCTGCGGTCGATACCTCGAGCGGGACGCCGTACTCCTGGCCCGTGCGCACGAGCGCGCGCAAATCCTTGGGGAAACAGCTGCCGCCGAAGCCGAGGCCCGGATAGAGGAACTGCATGCCGATGCGCTCGTCCGAGCCGACCGCGACCCGGACGTGCTCGACGTCGGCGCCAGCCACGTCGCACAGCCGCGCGATCTCGTTCATGAAGCTGATCTTGGTGGCGAGCAGCGCATTGGACGCGTACTTCACGATCTCGGCGCTCTTCGGGCTCATGCGCTGCAGGCGGTTGCGCTGGCGGTTGAACGGCGCGTACAGCCGCGCCAGGACCTCGAAAGCGCGCTCGTTGTCCGCGCCGATCACGATGCGATCGGGCTTGAGGAAGTCGTTGATGGCGTCGCCCTCCTTCAGAAACTCCGGATTGCTGACGACGCTGATCTCGTGCTTGGCGTGCGCCTCCACGACCTTGCGCACGCGCTCGTTCGTGCCGACGGGGACCGTGCTCTTCAACACCAGCGCGAGCTTGTGCTTGGCGGCCTTGGCCACCTGCTCGGCGACGGTCAAGACGTGAGACAGGTCGGCTGAGCCATCCTCGTTCGGTGGCGTGCCGACGGCCACGAACACCACCTCGCGACCATGGATCGATTCGGCCAGGTTGGAGCTGAAGTCCAGGCGATGAGGCCAGTTGCGCGTGACCAGCTCGGCCAGGTTGGGCTCGAAGAAGGGAACCTCGCCGCGGCGGAGCTTCTCGAGCTTCTTCTCGTCCACGTCAACGCAGGTGACGTGAGTCCCGGAGTCGGCGAAACACGCGCCTGCGACCAAACCGACGTAGCCCGTACCAATTACAGCGACTTTCACTTGGATGCCTCACGCTTTGGCAAGTTGCGAGCCCTGAGTTAGCCACAAACAAGCGGGAAGTCGAGGTCCGGGCCGGCGGGGACTTTCGCTCGCAGGCAACAAAGCGGCCATGGCTGCCGAAATCGCCCGTACCGCACCGGGGCGTCTATGCCGTTTCGCCCTCGGGACCGCGATCGTCCTGCAGCTGATCGAGGATCTCCGAGGCCCGCTCCTCGCCGATGCCGAACCACTCGGCGAGCTGGTTGATGAACTCGTTCTCCTCTTCGCTCACGTCGTCGTCGGCCATCGCCACGGCGGCTGCCAGGGCGAACGCGCCCTCGGCCTCCTGCTGCTCGTGCGCGATCTCCTCGGCGATCTGGCGCAGGCGCTCCTCGCGCCCTTCCTGCTCCAGCCGCTCCTGGTACTTCTCCATCATCACCTTGATGGTTCCGCTGCGCAGCACGTTGTCGGTCAGACCGCGGATTGCGCCGCGAACGGCGTCGCGCTCGGAATCCGCCAGCGTGCCGTCGGCCGCCATCATCAGGAACATGGTCTCGGCCAGCGGATCGACCCGGTTCAGCGCGGCGATCTCTTCCAGGCTGAGCAAGCCTTCACGAGTGAGTGTCTCGTAGGCGGATGAGACCAGCATGCTCGGCCGCCGCCCGCTCTGCAGCAGGGCGTCGCGCAGGCGGGTGATGGTCACGGTCTGGATCTTCATCGTCCCAGACGATACTCGCGCCGCGTCGGACCGAAAATCACTGTGAACGGCATTTGTTGCCTTGGCCGGCTGGCCAGCGCACAGGTGCCTACCCGTAAATCGCTCGTGGAATCCAGGAATTAGGAGGCGTCTGCGCGATTTTGCCTAAACCTTCGGGGGTTCGTGCCGTTAGCCCAGCCGTGGCAGACGCAAGAGCACCGGTCACCTATACCGAAGCCCCCACCGCTAACGAGGTCGTCGCGCTCGTCGAAGACGATCCCACGGCCCGACGCTTGACCAAGGTCTGGCTCGAGCACGCGGGTTACCGCGTGGTCGAGTTCGACTCGGCGCGAGCAGTGCGCGAGGACGAAGGCGACTTGCCGAGCGTGGTCTGTGTAGACCTCGGACTCGGCGACGGCAGCGGCTTCGAAGTCATGGATCACCTGCGCGGTCGCGATCCAGAGCTGGCAGCCATCGTCGTTACGGCACAGCGCGACGTCGAGTCGGCGGTCACCGCCATGCGCGCCGGAGCCTACGACTACATGACGAAGCCGGTGGACCGCGAGCGGCTGCTGCTCGCCGTGCGGCGCGCCTGCGAGCGCCGTGCACTTGTGGCGCGCGTACGTCGCCTGCAGAACCAGCTGTCCGAGCGCTCCGTGCTCGGCTCGATCGTCGGCATGTGCCCGTCGATGCAGGAGCTCGCGCGACAGGTCGAGCGCGTGCTCGAGAGCGACGTCGCGGTGTGCCTGTCCGGCGAAAGCGGCACCGGCAAGGAGCTCGTCGCTCGCGCCATCCACAACGGTGGCCCGCGGCGCAACGGACCCTTCGTGGCCATCAACTGCGCCGCGATCCCGGCATCGCTGCAAGAGTCGGAGCTGTTCGGTCACGAGCGCGGCGCCTTCACCGGCGCCACTCAGACCCGGCTCGGCTGCTTCGAGCGCGCTCAGGGCGGCACGCTGTTGCTCGACGAGATCGGCGAGATGAGCCTGGCCACGCAGGCCAGCCTGCTGCGCACGCTGCAAGAAAAGACCGTGCGCCGCGTGGGCGGCTCGCAGGAGATCCCGGTCGACGTGCGCATCATCTGCGCCACTCACCGCGACCTGCGCAGCGAGGTCGAGGCCAGCCGCTTCCGTGAGGATCTGTACTTCCGGCTGGTGGTGTACCCCGTGCGCCTGCCGCCGCTGCGCGAACGCATCGAGGACATCCCGCTCCTGTTCGCACACTTCCTGGAGGGCCTGCAGCCGCGCGGACAGCAGGTCGTGCGTCGCGTCACGCCCGAAGCTCTGGAGGCGCTCACGCGCCACTCCTGGCCAGGCAACGTGCGCGAGCTGCAGAACGTCGTGCAGCGCAGCATCCTGGCTTGCCGTGGCGAAGAGATCACGCTCCAGGACCTGCCCTCCGACTTCCGCCACTCCGACGCTCCGGGCTCGGCGCCTGCGAGCGGCATCGTCGGCTCGATCGACGACAGCGACGAGGTCATCCCGCTCAAGGAGCTCGAAAAGCGCGCGATCAAGAAGGCGCTACGCGTGACCGGTGGCAGCGTGGGCAAGGCCGCCAAGCTGCTCGGCATCGGACGCGCAACGCTGTACCGCCGCCTGGCGGAGCTCGACGTCAGCCAGGAACGCCTGGGTTGACCGCGGGCGCCTCGCGGTAGAGCAGCGTCCCTGCGCCCAGGCGCAGCCGTGTGCCGCGCCAGCTGACGTGGCGCTTCAGCGGCGCCAGGGCCCACACGCCCAGCATCAACAGGTCCGACAGCGGCGCGAGCAGCAGCGGCAACCAGAGCCGCTTCTGCCCGCGCAGCAGGACGTGTCCGCCCAGGTCGCGCACGAGCCAGAGCAGGCCGCACCAGGCCAGGCCCGGCGCACCCAGCGCGTGCAGGGCCAGCGGTAACAGCGCCAGCGGGCGCACCAGAGGCTCGAGCGCCGCCGCTCCGGGTTCGAGCCGCCAGCGCATCATGCTCCAGCGCAGGTGACGGGCCACGAAGTCCCTGACCGACAGTCGCCGCGTGACGTTCGCGAGCACGGTAGGCGCGATGGTCACCTTCAGGCCCGCGTGCTGGAACAGCTTGCCGAGCACGAAGTCTTCCGCCAGCACGTCGGACAAACGCTCGAAGCCTCCCAGGGCTTCGAGCTCGCGACGCGAGAGCAGCGTCGATTTGCCGATCACGGCGGCCTCGCCGAGCAGCGTGGGTAGCGCCACGCCGGCCATGCAAAAGCCTGCGCCCTGCACGCTCTCCAGCGCCGAGCCCAGGCTCTCTTCGTCGGCCGTCGCGAACAGGTTCATGACCAGCCCGCGGCCCTCGTGCTGATACACGCTCAGGAGCTCGCGCAGCCACCTCGGCGGCACCCGCAACGAGCTGTCGCTGATCAGGATCAGGTCGTGACGTGCGGCAGGCAGCATGCGCCGCAGGTTCTGCACCTTGGGGTTTAGTCCGGGGCCGCCGGCGTGGACGACGAAGTGGCTCGCCACCTCGGGAAAGTGCGCGGCCACTCTGCGCGCCACGGCGAGCCCGGGGTCGTCGTCACTGACGGCGCCGAACACGACCTCGAAGTCTGGATAACTCTGCCGAAAGAGGCTCTCGAGGTTTTGCTCGAGGTCCGCATCCGCACCGCACAGGGGCTTGAGCACACTGACCGGCTCGACGCGCTCGAGCCGCGGAGGGCGCCTTCGTGTGGCGCGATACGTGGCGATCCAGCCGGCGCTGATCCAGGCAGAGCAGAGCGTCAGGAGCAGCAGGGCCAGCCAGGTCATCGAGTCCCTCCGAATGATCTCAACGAGATCAACTAGTTAGGTCGCGATCGCGTCAGTTCGCTAGTGGTTGAACCAGTTTACGTCGGCCTCTATTCCGAGCTCCCTCGCCTCGCGGCGAATTGCCAGGACCCGTGGCGGAGTGCCGCTCAAGTGCCCGCGAGACGCCAGGAAAACATCGCCGGTTTCGTGGGCCGGTGCAGTGGCACGACAAGTGCCCATGAGACGACTGGCGTGAGGTCCCTGCCTTGAGTCAGCCCGTCTTGAACGCGATGCCGTCCGGCGCTGATTCGCTCTGTGCCGGACGCGGCTCGTTCGTAGGCAAGCGCGTGGGTCCTTACACCATCTGTCTCGAGCTGGCCTCGGGCGGCATGGCGTCGGTTTTCCTCGCGCGCACTGGATCCTCCGCCGAGCGTACGCAGCTAGTCGCGCTGAAGGTCATTCACCCACACCTGGCCGAGCGCAGTGACTTCGTCGAGATGTTCGTGGACGAGGCGCAGCT
>DATLIL010000786.1:0-6917 GCA_035539475.1 Polyangiaceae bacterium | reverse complement strand
TACAACTATCGCGTCTGTCTGACCAACGCCGCCGAGAACCGCATTCCGTTCGCGGAGCCAGACGGTTACGACCCGCTGCAATACGAGCTCCTGCTGCGCACGCTGCTCGCCGGCTCGCGCCACGTCTTCGAGAAGTTCGATCCCGCGCCGAACAGGAAGACCGACACGAACAACAGCGGGGGCTTCAGCACCGACAACATCGGCATGAACTACGCCTACCCGGAGGCTTCCTACGAGCAGCGCGAAGCCATCCTGCGCGAACACCAGACCTACCAGCAGGGCTACTTCTACTTCCTGGCCAACGATCCACGTGTCCCCGAGGACGTGCGCAGCAACATGTCGGAGTGGGGCTTGCCCGCCGACGAGTTCCTCGACAACGGCGGCTGGCCCCACCAGATCTACGTGCGCGAGGCGCGGCGCCTGGTCAGCGACTTCGTGACGACCGAAAATCACCTGCGCGGGCTGGAGCAGACGCCGGAGCCGATCGGCATGGGCTCCTACAACATGGATAGCCACAACACGCAGCGCTACGTGGTCTCGGACCCTGCGGGTGACTACGTGTGGAACGAGGGTGACGTGCAGGTCGATCCGGGTGGCCCTTACCCGATTTCTTATCGCGCGATTGTGCCGCAGCGGGCCGAGAGCGAGAACCTGCTCGTGCCGGTCTGCGCCTCGACCTCGCACATCGCCTACGGCTCGATTCGCATGGAGCCGGTGTTCATGATCCTCGGCCAATCGGCGGCCACTGCAGCGGCGCTCGCGCTCGACGCTGGTGTGGCCGTGCAGGACGTCGACTACCAGGCCCTGCGCGCCCAGCTGCACGCCGACGGCCAGGTGCTCGGTATCGGCCTCGAGCCGGAAGACTTCGAAGGCGTCGTCGTCGACGACGTCGAGGCCGAGCTCGTCGGCGACTGGACGCCCGCGCGAGCCAGCACGCCGTTCATCGCTGCCGGCTATCTCCATGACGGCAACGCCGGCAAGGGCGGAAAGTCGGCCCGTTTCGTGGCCACGTTACCGAGCGCCGGCCAGTATGAAGTGCGACTCGCTTATTCGAGCCACACCAACCGAGCCAGCAACGTGCCCGTGGTCATCGAGCACGCCGGCGGCACCGCGAACGTCAGCGTCAATCAGACGCTTGCGCCCAGCATCGACGACGTCTTTCACTCACTCGGCGCATTCGACTTCGACACGAGCGCCGCCGTCGAGGTCACGACCACCGGGACCGATGGCTACGTGATCGTCGACGCCGTGCAGTTCGTCGCGATCCCGTAGATTTCTGCTGCAGTCGAGCATGCGCTTGCCTAACCTCGGCGCATGACTCGTCTCCGAAGCGTCAGCTTGTGCCTGCTCGCGGTGGTTTCCTCGCTCGCGGCCTGTCGTCGCTCCGAGCCGACGGCGGACTCCGCTCCCTCGGCGACGGCGGCGGTGACCGTTGCGGCTGCAACTGCGGCGGTACCGAGCGCAGCGGCGCCGAGCGCGGCAGCGGGGTCCTGCCCCGCGGGCAAGTGGGAATACGACTACGCCGATCAGTTCCTCGAGACGATCGCGCGAAACTCGCCAGGCGCGCGCGTGGTCAGCGAGCGCGGCAAGTATGTCTGCACGATCAGCGGCAGCGAGCGTGGTTCCTACGTCTGTCAGACGAGCGAGGGCGGAGTCGAAAATGCCTTCGAGGTCCCGACGGGGCCAGCGACGCTCAAGGTGACCATCAAGATGAACGGCACCTCGCGCGCGGAGTTCGAATCAGCGGGGCCGGGGCGCTGGCGCACCACCAGCGCCGACATGAGCGGGCTGCGCGTCGAAACCAAGACGACTCTCGCCGGGCGCGACATGCCCATGCCCGCGTTCAACGCCTTCCCGGGCATGGACCGCGCGGGAGCGATCCTCGAGTACCAGTGCGAGGGCGAGACGCTCAAGATCAAGCCCATCGTCGAGGGCGCGGTGACCGACTTCGTTCACATGAAGCGCGTGCCCTGAGCTGGGGTGTGACTCAGCGTTGCGTCCGCCGCGGAGGACCACTGCTTCAGTTCTTGCAGTCGCCGTCCTGGCACGTCTTCTGGGGACCACAGACGATGCCGCACATGCCGCAGTTGTTCTCGTCCGTCTGCCGATCGACGCAGACGCCGGAGCACGGGAACAAGCCCGGCTTGCACTGGCAGCCATAGTTCACGCAGTCCTCGGTGGCTGCGTCGCAGGGGTCGCCACACGAGCCGCAGTGCTGCGGGTTCGCGGTGATGTCGACGCAACCAGCGCCACAGTCGTCCGTGCCGTAGGGACACTCGCACTGCAGGCCGGCGCATTCCTTGCCGCCGGTGCACTGCGTCTCGCAGTCGCCGCAGTGCTGCTCGTCACCGTAGTGCGTGTTGAAGCAACCGCCCGGACACATCTCGTAGAACTGCGCGTCGAAGAGGTTGGGGTCGCAGACACACTGGCTGTTTTCGCACAGCGCGTTCTCGCCGCACTGGGTGTCGCAGTCGCCGCAGGCGTTCTCGTTGTACTCGATGTCGACGCAGCCGCTGCCGCAGTCCAGGGTTCCCTCGGGACACTGGCACGTGCCGTTGATGCAGCTGCCGGAACAGCAACCAAAGCCGTTGGGACAGGAGTCGCCCAGGAATCCGCAGCACGAGTCGCCGTCACAGGCACCGCTGCAGCACTCATCGGCGATGTCCCACGTGCAGTAGGTGCCAGCCGAGCGGCACGAGCCCCCCGTCGTGCCCGCCGTGCCGGAGCTGCCGCCCGAGCTCGAGCCGGCGGATGAGCCACCCGTTCCGCTCGTTGCGCCAGTGTTCCCTTGTCCGGCGCCGTTGCCCTGCCCGGCGTCGTTGCCCTGTCCGGCGTCGTTGCCTTGCCCGGCGTCGCTCTGCGACGCACCGGTGCTGCTCGCTGCACTGCCGCCGCCCCTGCCGCTACCGCCGCCGGCGCCACCGACGACATCGTAGTCGTTGGAGTCGCTGCTACCGCACGCGCTCCAGAGCAAGGGCATGACGCAGACCGCCGTAAGGAGTCGAAGCACCCGCATCCTTTCAGGCTACCACGACGACTCCGGCGCCCTTCCCCGCGATTCTCCGCCGAGGAGTATCCAAAGCTGTGCCAAAGACCGACATCGTGCGCGCGCGTTACGTTCCGTCGTCCAGCACCTGGCGCACGCGAGCGAGCAGGATCGCGGGTGTCAGCGGCTTCTGGATGAACGCGAATTCAGAGCTCAAGACGCCGTGGTGCACGATGGCGTCGTCGGTATAGCCCGACATGAACAGGATCCGCATATCGGGTCGTAGCGGCGCGAGGCGCTCCCAGAGCTGGCGTCCGCTCATGAGCGGCATCACGACGTCGCTGAGCAGCAGATCGATCGTTCCGCGGTGCTGCTCGCAGATGAGCAGCGCGTCGCCACCGCTGGCCGCCTCGAACACGCGGTAGCCGTTGCGCCGCAGGATCGAGCTCGCCAGGCCGCGGACCTGATCGTCGTCTTCGACGAGGAGGATCGTCTCGGAGCCCAGCACGGTCGACAGCGTAGTCGCCGCGGGCTGAGCGACCTCTCCCGAGGCAGTGGTTCGGGGCAGGTAGATCTTGAACGCCGCGCCCTTGTTCGGTTCGCTGTAGACCCAGACGTGCCCGCCGCTTTGCTTGACGATGCCGAAGACCGTCGAGAGGCCGAGGCCGGTGCCCCGCCCCTTGCTCTTGGTGGTGAAGAACGGCTCGAAGATCCTCGCCTGCGTCGTCCGATCCATGCCGACGCCGGTGTCGCTCACGCTCAGCCTGACGTAGCGGCCAGGCTCGACATCGAGGTGCTCTGCGGCGTACGCCCGATCGAGGTCGACGGCGCTGGTCTCGATCGTCAGCTTGCCGCCTCGTGGCATGGCGTCGCGGGCGTTGACCGCCAGGTTGAGGAGCACCTGCTCCATCTGGCCCGGGTCGACCAGTACGAGGCCGGGGTCGGGCATCAGCACGAGTGAGAGCTCCACGTCCTCGCCGATCAGGCGACGCAGCATCGTGCTCATTTCTCCGACCAGGTCACTGAGATTGAGCAGCTTGGGCTTGAGCAGCTGGCGCCGGCTGAACGCCAGCAGTTGATGCGTCAGGCTCTGGGCGCGTCGTCCCGCCAGGACGATCTGCTCCAGGTCGGCGTACAGCGGGTCGAGCGCGGCGACCTGCTCGAGGCCCATCTCGCCGTAGCTGAGGATGACGGAGAGGATGTTGTTGAAGTCGTGCGCGATGGAACCGGCGAGCCCTCCGATGGCCTCCATCCGGTGCGATTGCTGGACCTGCTCCTCGAGCTCGCGCAGCGCGGCTTCTGCCCGCTGTCGGCCTGCTGATTCCTGCTCGGCCAGTGCCACCGCTCGCGCTCTGACCTCCTCGGCTCGCCTTTGCTCGGTGAGGTCGAGCACGAACGCAATGCAGTTAAGTGGCTCGGTCATGGTGACCCCGACGAGCACCGGCACACGCGAACCGTCCTTTCGCAGGTATTCCTTCTCCCACGGCCGTGCGATGCCCGTGGTCTCGAGCTGCGTTTTGGCCGCCGCGTCGAGAGGGCGCCACTCTGGAGGCGTGATCTCGGTCCAGCGCAACCGTCCGGCCTCCACGTCGTCGCGCGAGTAACCGATCAGGTCGAGGAATGCGGCATTGGCGTCGGAGACGTTACCGACCGTATCGCAGACGTACATGCCGATGATGCCCGAATCGGCCAGCTTCTTGAAGCGAGCCTCGCTGAGCTCGAGCGCGCGGGCGGCGAGCTGACGCTCGGTCAGATCGCGAATGTAAGCAGTGAACGTGAGTGGACCGTCGGTGCGCGTGGGTACCACCGTGAGCTCGGCCGGAAACTCCGTTCCATCGGCGCGGAACGCCGGCATCTCGACGCGCTTGCCGAGCAGGGGTCCAATCACCGTCTCGAGGTAGGCGGTGAAGGCGGTACGGTGCTTCTGCCGCAGCGCTGGCGACACGAGCAGCTCGACCAGAGGCCTGCCCAGGATCTCGTCGCGCCGGTAACCGAAGGTCGCTTCTGCGGCTGGATTGAACTCGGTGATCGTTCCCGATTGATCGACGGCGATGATGCAGTCGAGCGCCGCCTCCAGGATCGCGCTCTTGCGCGCCTCACTTCGGGCCAGCGCTTCGGTGATGCTTCGCAGCTCGAGCTCCGCCGTCACGTCCTTGAACCAGAGCGCTACGAAGGCGACCTGTCCCGCCGCGTCACGAATGGGAAAAAAGGTGGTCTCGATGCCCACCCGGCGAGCCTTGCTGACGCCGTGCTGGCGAAGCTCGCGAGGATCGTACCAGAAGGCGGGCACACGTACGGTCTCCCCGTTGAACGCAGCGCGTATGCGCTCGAGCAAGCCACGCCGCTCGAGCAGATCGTCTTTCAGAATGTTGTATTCGGGCGGAGGCTCCGACGCGAAGAGATTCCGAAAGGCTCGATTGACGAGCAGGCAGTGGCCGTCGGCGCGGTAGATCTGCAGTGCGACCGGTGCGAGCTCGAAGAGCGTCGCCAAGAAGCCTGGTGTTTGCGTGATGCGCTCGAGCCCGGAGAGCTGATTCTGCGACGTGGCCATGGCGCTGCTGCCGTAGCGATGCCGACCTAGCATACGGCCGGGGGCCCACAAAGACCGCCTCGTTCACATCCCGCGGGGTGGTGCGGAATGCAGCACGCTCGCCAGGACTGTTGCGGTAGTGCTACAGGCACTCCGGTACGATCGCAGGGGGCGGAGTCGGGCAGCGGATCACGAACTGATGAGGGCCCTGGCCACACTCGTCCTTCACGACCAGGCCACCATCCTTGAGGATGAGAAAGTCCGTCGACGTGAACTCGACCTCGTGACTGTGGCCGGTCTGGTCTGCGGCGGTGACGAGCACGACGTCCTCGCCCGCGTTGATCGCCGCGGCGGTGATCACGAGCGTGTGCGTATGACCGTCGCCGACCTCGGGCGAGCAAGCCGCAACGAGGTCCGTTGTGCAGAGGTCGCCCGTGCCGCTACCGGCGGTCCCTCCGCTACCGCCGGTCCCGCTGCCGCCAGCGGTCCCGCCGTTACCGCCGCTCCCACCGCTTCCGGCGCTCGCGTTGCCCCCACTGCCGCCCGAGCCACTGGTGCCGCTGCTGCCGCCTCCGCCCGTCCCGGAGGTTGCCAGGTTGCCGGCGCTGCCGCTCGCTCCGGCGCTGCCGCCCGCGGCTCCGCCGCCATTGCCACCGGTTCCAGCGCCGGTCATGCCTCCCTCAGCGCGCGTGGAGATGCCGGGATCCTCGCTGCAGCCGACCAAGCTGCCGGCCAGTGTGCATAGGCCGAAGGCGAGGAACCCTTTGCGTGAACATGGCGCATCAATCATTGATGAACTTCTCCAGCACAGGTGAAGAGGCTTCGGTCTTGGAGGGTCGCGAGGCTACAGTGTCCTCACCACCTACAAAGGGATCACGACCGCAAACGCTTTCATCACATTTGGGAGTTGTGAGGTTGCGTGCGACGAGCGTGGCGCTCGGTCTCGAGCTATTTGCCCGAGCAGCGCTGCGTTGGTTCAGTTCACCGTCACGACCAGCATGCCGCTGGCGAGGTAGCCCGTGAACTGAGGGTCCTCGCAGTCCAAGGCGCTGATGACGTAACTGCCCGGCTGCGAGAACGTCAGCGTGCCTGACATACCACCCGCAGGTACGGTCGTGATCGGCGTGTCGTCCGTACTCTCGTTGACGAGAATGTGCGCCTCGTCATCGTTGTTGACCCAGTAGACCTGATCGCCAACCGCGACCGAAGCCGGATCGGGTGAGAACGTCACGGGGCAACCCCCATCACGGCACATCGGGCTACAGGTCGCGGCGGGCGGGTTGATCGTGATCACAGTCGCCGCGAGCGCGAGACACGGCGCCGAGGCGCTGGTGCCGCAGGTATACCCCACCGGGCAGACGGCGCCGTTTCCGTAGCCGCAGCAAACGAGCGAATCGGGGA
>DATLIL010000785.1:0-6716 GCA_035539475.1 Polyangiaceae bacterium | reverse complement strand
GCCCTCGTTGCGGCCGGTCGCCGTTTCCATCGCGGCGACCGGCCGCAACGAGGGCAGCGATAAAGAAGCCGCGGGCCGGCTCCTCGCCTTCACGTTGACTTCCTCGAAAGAGTGCGCCGCGCACCGTGCCCGGCGCCGCTGCGGCGCACAGCTCCGGCGTCGTGACGCTGGGGGCGAGGCTGGCGGCGGCAGAGACGGTGGTCTTTTCCGCGAGTGGCCAGCAGCGGAGCAGACCCCGCGCGGCGCTGCTCACGCGCACGCGCATGCGGGCCTTGATGTCACTCTCGGGGAGGGCGTGATCCCACACGCGCACCTCGGCGAGCTGGCCCTTGAACGGCTGCTCCGAGGTGGCAAGGCGACCGAGGACCATGTCGCCGCTGCCCTGGAAATGGGCGTTCGCCGTGCCGCTGGCCGAGGTTGCCGAAGTTGCTCGTGCACACCTCCCAGTCGGCACCCACCAGGGTGGCCTGGGTCGTCGTGACGCGGTCGAGCGTCGTTGCTCCCGCGGCCTCGCGGAGGGGCCAGTAGCCGAGGAGCTCCGGCTCGTTGCCGCTCGTGGCGAGCTTGCCCGTCGCGATAGAGGGTCATGTAATGGCCGTCATAGGTGGCGGCGACATGGACCCAGCGGTTCCGCGGGAGGCCGGCGGGATCTTGGACGGCATGCCAGTGCCCACTGTCGAAGAAGCCGGCGCCCGTGCGTGCCGGCCGTAGGCCGAGAAATCGGGCACGATCGGCGTGTCCTCCGCGTCGGCCGCGACCGCCCCCAGGCGGTAGTAGCCGCCGAGGGCCGGCTCCTTGCCCGTGAGCAGCAGGTTCCTGCTGTCCTTGATCTCCCACTCGCCGAGGGCACGGCCCCAGATCCGGACATCGGCCATTTCACCGGCGAAGCACGCCGTCGCGCCGGGCAGCCTTTGGCCGGCGATCGTGTGGTTCAAGAGGTACGGTTGGGGGTCGCCGTACAGGCGGCCATGGAGCTTGCGCGGGGTGTAGTCATAGGGCTTGCCGTCGTCCATGGGCCAGTACCCGAGGAGCCCCGCCTCCGTGCCCGCCAGGGAACGGTACTGCGCCGACGTCCCGGCGCGCATGCGCCGCGCCCAGAACGAGAGCGTGAAGCTCTTGTTCTGCAGGTCCACGCCGGGGAGGGTGGCGTAATCGTCCGCGGTGCGGAGATCCAGGGCGCCGTACACCGCCACCGCGGGCATGCGGAAGGTCCCCTTTTGCCAGGCAGGGTTGCCGACCGCGACGCCGTGCCGCTTCTGCGTCGAGCGGTCGTTCAGGGACTCGTTGCCGAGCGGCCAGTGGCCGACGAGGCCCGTCTCCAGGCCCGTCAGGCGCCGGCAGAGGTCGGCCTTGATCTCGTCCTGGGTGCGGACCCGCGTCCAGACGCGCACGTCGGCGAGCCCGCCCTGGAACCGGCCCTCCACCCTCCGGCCGGCAGAGAGCTGCGGCCGTCACGACAGGTGCAGGCTTGATGGAGCGGGGCCCTCCGCTTTTGAGGAGGACGCCGGTTCTGTGCGTCAGGACGGCGGAAACGGTCTCTCGTGAAAATTTGTTCTTCGAGGAGGAGGTCCTCGATCAGCGCCCGGAGGTCTTCGACCAGCGCCAGGAGGTTCTCGACGGGTGCCAGGAGGTGGTCGAGCGGCGGCAGGAGGTGGTCGAGCGGCGGCAGGAAATTGTCGACCCGTTCCAGGAGGTTGTCGAGCGGCGGCAGGAGGTTCTCGACCAGGTCGAGGAGGTTCTCGACCTCCAATCGGAGGTCACTCGACCTCCGATTGGAGGTGGTCGAGCGGCGGTAGGAGGTGGTCGAGCGGCGGTAGGAGATCCTCGACCTCCTCCAGGAGGTCGTCGACCAGCGCCAGGAGGTGCTCGGCCTCCAGGCGGAGGTCACTCGACCTCGGCGTGGACCGGGACCATGGGTGACACGGTCCGGCAGCCGCTTCCGCTTCCGCAGCCGCTTCCGCTTCCGCTTCCGCTTCCGCTTCCGCTGCCGCTCCGCTTCCGCTTCCGCTGCCGCTCCCGCTTCCGCTTCCGCTCTCACGAGCCCGCCGGTTTGCCGATCGTTGGTAACACCGTTACCTTGTGAACAATTGCACAATCATGTCTGCCGTCCGGATGGAAAGCGGTTGTACGAACTTGCGGGAATCTGTACCGTTTCGTCGAGTCGTACTTGGTAGCAGGTCCAGGTTTGGAGCCTACGTTCTTCACATGAGCCCAACGATCGGAGCGCTCGTACGGACCCATCGGTCGACGGTTGGCCTCTCGGAGGAGGAGGTCGCGACTCGCGCCCATGTGCCACTCCCAGTGCTAGAGGCATTCGAGGGGGGGCTGGGGAGCATCACTGCGGCCGCGCTGGACCGTGTCGCCTACGTTCTCGCCATCGACGCCACTGCGCTCCGGCAGGGCCGAATCGAGCGAGCGCCGACCGCTGCGCTGTTCTTCCGACAGGGAGCGTTCGCGGACTTCCGAGAAGAGGAGGATCAGCCGAAGGTCGTGGAGGCGTTCGAGCGCGCTCTCGCGCTCCAGACGGCCAACTCCATCCTCGGCCGGCCAGCGAGCCTGCGTAAAGACTTCTCGCACGAGGAGCCGACCCCGGATGCCGCCCATGACGGATATCGCCACGCGCGTAACGTGCGGAGCGTGCTCGGCAACGAGTCCCGGGCCATGGGTGACATGGCAGAGCTACTCGAAGAGCGATTCGACATCCTGGTGCGCACCGAGTCGCTATCGAGTGCCAAGGTGGATGCGCTCGCCTTGAAGGAACCCCAAACCGGCGTTGCCGCAGCGATCCTGAATGGATCGAGCAGGCGACGCTCGAATGCGTGGACGGCGCGCGTCGATCTCGCACACGAACTTTGCCACCTCCTCTTCGATCCTCCCAAGGCCGAGATTCACCTCGTGGTCGAGCAAGAGACCGACGACGGCAAGAGCAAGGGCCTCGCCGAGCAGCGAGCCAATGCGTTCGCGGCAGAGCTGCTCTTGCCCTTGGAGGGGTTGCGCAGGGTCCTCGGGCCGCCGCGGTACGAGATGTCCACCTTCCAAGCGCTCGATCTCGTGCAACGAACTCGGGATGAGTTCAAGACGCCTATCGAAATCACGGTCAACCACCTGATCAACCGGGAGTACATCGTCAGTTTTCTGCAAGACCGTCTGATCGAGCAAGCCAGGCACATGATGGGCGGACAGACGCCGCCCGAGCCGCCCCGACAGGACGTCCTTACTCGCCGCGTCCTTGATGCACTCGATCTGGATCTGATATCTGCGGGGCGCGCGCGAGAGCTGCTGCAATTGACGCCCTGGGACGATTTACCCACCCGGACGTGAGCCAGGCCGACTCAATGATTCGCTATTTGCTCGGCGCCAATGTGATCATCCCGTTCCAGCAAGCGGGTCGCCTCGCGGATCTCGTGACCGCGGCAGGCCAGGTGGCAATGGCTATCGTGGACGACGTGTTCGACGAGCTCACGCTGCCCAAGAAGCCCACAGAGCCCCAGACGAAGTGGATGGTGGACGCCGAACGTGCGCTACGCGGGAGCGCGGTGGCGCACATTCCGGTTTTCGCAGGATCGGAGGAGGACAACGTACGGACGGCGCTCAAGGCGTCCGTCGATGCGGGCGAAGCTGCGTCGATCGCTGTGGCATCGCGGCGCACAGATCTCGTCTTCGTGACAGAGGACGTCCGGGCGGTTCAAGGAAAACCCAGATTGTATCGAGAGCTCCCCGGCGAGACCGGTCGGATCATGGGCATGCACGCCTTCCTCCGGGTGCTCGTCGAGCGGGGAGCGCTCTCCGCGGCTTCCTGCAAAGCGATCGCCAGCGTCCGAGCACTCGATGAACCGCTCTGGTGGGCGAACTGGTTTGCCTTAAATCCATGAATAACTGTCACGGCTCCGAGAAACGCGTCCCTGTCATAGCCAACACCACGCGCAGTCCTGATGGCCGCCACCCGCCGCCACGGCGGCCGCCACACCTGGCAAGGCCCATGGCCTATCCGTCACTTGGCCTACCCCCTTCCTCACCGGCGGTACACAATCACCTCCCGCTTGCCGCTTGCCGCTGCCGCTGCCGCTGCCGCTTCCGCTGCCGCAGCCGCTTTCGCAGCCGCCTCCCGCGCAGGGTCACGGGCGGACTTGCCTGATCGCAGCCTGTCTCCTGATCGCGCTCGGTCGCGTCAGCTCCGTGTCGGGCGCCCTGACTCGAGTGTGGGCAGTCCGGCCGCGCGCGCGGATGAATCCTCGACAGCGAGCGGCCGTCGAGCAGTTCTATCGCAGGATGCAAACGCGTTAAGCTGCGCGCTCCTCGAATGACGCCACCTCTTTCGCCCGCCGTCGAGACGCTGATGTTCCTGCCCGGTGCGTCCGGAAACCGGCAACTCTGGAAGCCCGTAGCGGACGGCCTCTCTCACCCGGGTGAGCGGCGCTTCTTCGGCTGGCCCGGCTTCGGTGGTGTGCCGGAAGACCCCAGCGTGACGGGCATTTCGGATCTCGTGACGCGCGTGGTCGGCGAGATGGCGGGACCCGTCGTCTTGTTCGCGCAGTCCATGGGCGGGCTGATCGCGCTCCGAGCGGCGCTCGAAGCGCCGGAGAAGGTGCGATCGCTCGTGCTCTCGGTCACGTCGGGCGGCATCGACGTCCACGCTCTCGGTGCGCTCGACTGGCGCCGAGAGTTCGCGGCTCAGAACCCGCACGCCCCGCGTTGGTTTCTCGATGCGCGAGAGGATCTCACGCCGCGCCTGGGCCAGATCGCGGTCCCGGTTCTCTTACTCTGGGGTGACGCCGATCCGATCAGCCCGGTCGCCGTCGGAAGGCGCCTGACCGAGCTCTTGCCCGACGCCGAACTCGTGGTGATCCCCGCCGGGACTCACGAGCTCGCCTCCGAGCGCGCGAGCGAGGTGTTGCCTCATGTCGAGCGTCACCTGCTCAAGCCTCGAAAGTAGCGCGCCTATGTGCAGCTGTGGCGCCTCAGCTGCCGAACGACAAGACCGCCCCCAGAATCAAGAGCCCCAAACCGATGACCCAGGCAGGGGCGAAGCCGAGCCTCGGACCGTTACCACACCGCCCGCGACGAGCGCCGAACCTCTGGCATCGAGCGGGAGAACGCCGGTCAAAGACTCCGACACACCGAACCCGACGAAAAGCCCGACGATGAGCAGCAGCGTCCCGAGAGTCGTCCCATGACCAGACATGCGCTGATTCTACAGCGTGTACGCGTCGTCTCAAACGCACCTGGCGTCGCTAGCCCGATCCGGTAGCCTGACTCTTGGCGCATGAAGACGATTCGGACCGTCCGAAACTGTAAGGTTCGCATGAAAGTCGTGTGTCCGCGGACCTGGGACGAGCTCGCGCCCATGGGACGAGAGAGCGTGCGGCACTGTCTCGAATGCGGTGAGGACGTGCACTTCTGCGTCACTGACGAAGAAACATTGGCTCACGCGCGCCAGGGTCACTGCATCGCGCGTGAAGAACCGGCTGACAGCGAATTGCCGCGCATGGTCATCGGGCGACCCGCCGAGCCGATCGTCCCGACCGCGGAGCAGCGCTCCGCCCAACGCTGGCGAGCTCGAGAACGCGGTATCACTACGGTCCTCGACGGGCGCCTCGACGCCTCGCGCAACTGTCCTCGCTGCGGCTATCCCGTGCAGGCTTCTCGGAAGAGCTGCTACGTCTGCTCTCACGAGCTCGGCCGAGCGGAATAGGGTCCGCTCAGCGAGCGTCTTCGAAACCATGCGCAGCCGTTCGTCTCTTCTCGCGCTCGGCGCCCTCATGACCTGCTGCTCTCACGGCGGCCCGCCGCCTCCACGAGAGGCCGCCTCGAGCTCGCCCAGCGCCTGCGACGAGCTCCCGTTGTTTCGCGTCTACGAGGAGCACGGTGCCTCTCATCGACGAAGCGCTCACCGACTCGAGCTCGATCTGCCGGTGGATCTCCACTCCCTCGATTGTGGAGCGCCCGACAGCTACGGACACGAAATGACGCTCACGCTCGTGCTCGGCAGCGTCGCGGATCGTTGCGTGATCGAGGAAGCGTTCGCGGTCGGAAAAGCCTACGGTCCCCCTGGCTTCCCGTCGGGTTCCTGGAAAAACACCTTCACGGTAACCGGCGCTCCAGATCTTGCGTCCGCCGATCTGCAGCAGGTCGAGCTCCGAGATCCGACCCGCCGGGAGGCGCTCCTGCTCCTCGGGACCAGTTACTACTTCTACGCGGGCGTCGTCGACGGAGGTCGATTGAAGCCAGAGCTCATACCCGAGGAGGCGAGCGACTGCTGCTACGGCTTCACGAGCGCCGAAGCACTGCGCTGGTCGTATCCGAGCCCCTGAACGGAGCGATCTCTCATCGAGAACAGCCGTATCTCGATGGTCTCCGCGTCAGCGCTCAGGGCAAATAACCACACGCTGTCACATCGATGGCGAACACATGTCGCAAAAGCCACGCCCACGGCTTGCGTCGCGCTTTTCCTCCGGTGGCGTCGTCCACATCGGCAGCGCAGGCGCTCGCGCCGCCACGTCATAACAAGCCATAAGCGCAGGCTCGATATCGTCTCCCACTTCACCGCCAGATAGGCCTTCGATCGAGCGGCCCCGGTTCTTCAATATCGCCGCCACCCGCTTTGCGGTCCGCTCGGCGACATTCTGGACCTCACCCTCCGTCGGCGCTGACAGCCGCAGAAACGACAAGCATTCTCCATCCATACCCGCGCGCCGCACGTACACACCATCCAGCAC
>DATLIL010000784.1:0-1691 GCA_035539475.1 Polyangiaceae bacterium | reverse complement strand
GCTTCGTCTAGCACTACTCTGCCATCCTCGCCGGTTCGTGTCCGCGACCTGACCCGCGACGAGCTTGAGCTGCGGGTCTCTACGGTCTGCCGTGGCGAAAAACTTGGCCCACCGGCTCCTCTTGCGCTGGTTTGCCCGCGTGACCGCCGTCAAACCTACGTTCGAGAGTGACGAACTTCCTGAGGAGCATTGGGAGCGCGAGTTCGAACACTGGTTTGCACCGTTCCTGCACGAGTTCGGCTACCCGTCACAACAGAAGAAGGGGCAGGTCTACCTACGTGGGCTGCTCGGGCCCGGCGATCGCAAAAGCATCGAACCGATGGCTGCGCGGGTTTGCCCAGGGGAGACGCAGCAGCTTCACCACTTCATCTCGACCTCTCGCTGGGACACGGCCGGGCACGAGCTCGTGCTTCTCGATAAGGCTCGAGCGCTCGTCGGCGGCGAACGCCCACCTCGTCGTCGACGACACCGCAATTCCAAAAAGGGAACGCATTCGGTCGGCGTTGCGCATCAGTACTGCGGGCAACTCGGCAAGAACGCGAACTGCCAGGCTCTCGTCTCCATGGTCGCGGTAGGGACGGCCCTTCGTCGATGTCGCCACCGACTCGGGCCGCCCCCCGCGCAGATCCGAGCGTGCGCTGCTAACGCACTCGGCTCCTGCCTTGGGTACGGACGTCGAATCGATCGAAGGGCCAGGGGTGTAGGATCCTCGGCGTAGTGAGCCATCGTTGCGACAGCTTGCGCATCCTCTCCCAGTTCGGCCGGCCACGCTGACTACGTCGCGCGAGCGCGAAGTGCCAATGTCGCTCGGCCTGGGTTCGAAAGGCTTGCAGTGCGCTGATGTTGGTGGGGACCGCGTGATACGCATAATAGCCGCGTATCACCCGGCCCAACCACTTTCCCTGTTCCGGCACTGAGAGGTGGCGCCTTCGCATCAGCTCGCTCTTGAGCTCCCTGAGCTTGGCGCGCAGCCGCTCCCGCATCGTTCGCCGCTTCAGGAGAAACTTGCCATTCCTCGTCCTCCCACAGACGTGTGTGAAGCCAATGAAATTGAAGGTCTCCGGCTTGCCCCCGAGGCGACGCTCTTCTCTCCGACTGGCTGCAAACAACCCGAAGGAGACCAAGCGCGTCCGGCAGGTCAGCGTGTACGCGTACCGAGAGCCCGCGGATATGAGGAAGTCGTTCAATACGCTGGCGGCGCTCGTCGTCCAGGGGCTCGGTTGCGACATCATGTCCGGCGACATCTTCCTCTTCGTCGGCCGGACGCGAAAGCTCGCCAAATTAATTTACTGGGACGGGACTGGTCTTTGCCTCTTCGCGAAGCGTCTCGCGAAGGGCTGCTTCGCGGCGCCTTGGGCGCAGCCTGGCGACCGCCCGCTCGTGCTCACCACCAGCGAGCTCGCGATTCTGTTCGAGGGGAGCGAGCTCGCGTTGCGTGTGCCCCTCTCGCCGCCGCCCTACGCTCCCACCGAGCGTGTCCTGCGCTGGGGCTGATAACTTTTTTTGCACCTCATTGGTACATTCGAGGGGGCTGACGACATATACAGTCTGAGGCCCCCGTGAATTTCAAGACCGAGAACGACCCTGCAATCCTCCGGCAGGCAGCCCTTCTCCTGGAGCGCGAGAACCAGCGGCTCGCGAAGCAGATCATCGCGCTGACGGCGGAGCTCGTCGCGCTGAAAGGCGAGAGC
>DATLIL010000783.1:0-4889 GCA_035539475.1 Polyangiaceae bacterium | reverse complement strand
AAGACGACGGGGTGTTCACCGCGCATCGCCTGCCTGGCGGTCTTGACCATGCCCGCCAGCGTCGTCGGCGGAGGCATGCTGCCGATGGGCTCGGCGTCCAGGACGTACTCCTCGCGCACACGCGCGATCTCGCGCTCGTCTCCGATGCCGGACGGCAGGAACTCGAGCGTTCCTTCGAGCATGGAGTCGATGAGACCGTGCGCGGTCTCCACTCCGGTCTTGTTGCTTCCGATCTGAGTCTGCGTGGGCATGGTTCGACCTCTTCGGGCTCAGGAGGGGCTAGTGTGAGTGTGGTAGCCGTTGCCGATCGCAGGGCTTCGATGGGCGAGCTCGGTCCCCGGCGCCCAGACGTAGCCCATGGCCACCGTTTGCGACGGCGAGCCATCGGCGTTGAGCTGTTCTCGGTAGGCCACCGACGCGCCGTCGATGGGTTCTTGAGCGAACGGAATGAAATGCGGGCCCGACGCCGTGAGGTGAGTCTCGTTGCGCAAGGTCTCGCGCACGAACTCGCGGTGACTCTCGTAGGCGATGGGCGGCGGCAGCCTGGCTGCGATGACCTCGGCGGCGTCGCGGCCTTCCACGCGTTCGAAGAGCTCCGCCACGTAGTGCACGTGACCGAGCTCGTAGTCGAGAAAGCGCTCCCAGATGGCCTTGATCCGCTTGTTGTCTTCGTACTCGACGCAGCTGTAATAGTTGTAGACCTCATTCACCTCGTGCAGGAGCCACTTCTCGAGCCACGTCTCCCTGGTGTCGATGATGGATTCGTACTGCGTGACGTGCTGCTCTTCGATCGAGGCGATCTCGGCATAGAGCTGCCGGCCCAGCGGATCCGAATACGTCGGCCCCACGGTCATGTAGTAGTCGTGGGCCTGGTACTCTCCGCTCACGAGCGTGAGGGCGTTGAGTTTGGTGACGAGCTCGGCGCGCTCGCGGTCGTAGGGGGTCCTGAGATCGTCCGTGGGCGCGCGGTGCGCGATCTTGGTTGGCCGCCCCGGGAGAATGTCCGTGTAGCTCTGTAGCAGGGTGTTGGCGTCCTTCCCTTCCACGCGATCCATCAAGGCCGCGTAGCGGTACATGTGATCGAAGTCCTCGAGCAGGCCGAAGCGGTAGACCTGCGCGAGATAGGGGTCGGGCTCCGCCAGCGCCACCGCAGCGCCGACCTCGATCGCGGCTTGTTCGAAGCCGATCGTCGTCTCGAGCACGCTCTGGTCGGCCGGGTTGAGCCAGTTGACCATCGTCTGCTGGTGCTGTTCGATGCGCCGGATCGCCGCGAGCTCACGCTGCAGCTCACGATTCATACGGCCACAGGCGTGGCCAAAGCGCTTGGCCTCGGCCTCGATGGCGTTCATCAGGATGACGCGCACGCGGGTGAAGGCGTCGTCGTCGAGCTTGCTGTACGGCGCCTGCACCAGCTCTTTCCAGGTGAAGCGTTGCTGATCCAGCGGCGTTCCGCGATCCCTCAGCAGATCGATGGCCATGCAGTCCTCCTTCTGACCCTTCGGCATGACCTGAAGAAGCAACCGGCGCGCCGCCGCAAACGCCGAAAAGGTGGCACGCCGCATGCGTGCTCGCGTGCATGCCCGACAATCCCAATATCCGGGGCCAGCAGGACCGGCTCCGGATCAACGTGCACCAGGAGCACGAGCTCCGCTACTGGTGCAAAGCTCTGGGCTGCACCCCCGACGAGCTGCGCGAGCTGGTCAAGCGTGTCGGTCCGATGGCAGCCGACGTGCGGCGTGCTCTCGGACTGAAGCACTGACGACGGGGAGCGTGAAGAAGAAGGCGCTCCCGACGCCTGGCTGACTCTCCGCCCAGATCCGGCCGCCGTGGGCTTCGACGATGCCTCTCGAGATGTGGAGGCCAAGGCCGAGCCCGGAGCTGCGCGTCTCGGCCGCCTGCCAGAACCGCTCGAAGATGCTCTTGAGCTTGTCGCCTTCTATGCCAGAGCCGCTGTCCTTCACCGTGAAAAGCACGTCGTCGCTCGCGGTCTCCGCGATCAGGTCGATCTTGCCACCTTCCGGGGTGAACTTGATGGCGTTCCCCACGAGGTTGGCGAGGACCTGCAGGATGCGTTCGTGGTCGTAGCTTGCCATCGGCGAGCCACCTCGCGCGTCGCATGTAATCGTGACCTTCTTGTCGTCGGCGAGAGGTTGAAAGACATCCAGCGTCTCCCGAAGGAGTTCCCTTACGTCGTGACGTTCGGGCGCGACGGCGAAATGCCCGGCTTCGATGCTCGCGATATCGAGAAGGGCCGACACGAGTCTGCCCATCCGAACCGTGAAGCGCTGGATGCGACGCGCCTCGCGGCCGATCGCCTCTTTGACGATCGGATCGGCCTCGAGCCGCAGGAGCGCCCCGGCGCCCATGACGATTCCGCCCAGCGCGTTCCGCAAATCGTGGCTCACGACGGCGAGAAAATCGTCTCGGGAGCCGAGCATCTGATCCATCCGGCCGCGCTCGAGGAGAAGGTCCTCGTCGGTCCGCGTGCGCTCCGCAATCAGCAGGGCAGTCAAGGCGCGGCCGGCTGCCTGTCGCTCGTCCGACAGTCTATCGTCGGCGCTGGCGCGCTCTTCGCCCAGGACTTCGTCCTCACGACGTCGTGCCTCGTCGACGCGCCCAAGCTCACCCGCGTCAGCGCCGGCCTGTTCGAGTTTCTCGTCCGCGGTCTCGCGAGCTACCCTGAGGACCTCGTCGGCACGGCGCCGGGCAGCGGTGACGACGGCATCAGCCTCGTCCTCGAGGTCGGCACGGCGCGTTGCCAGTTCATCGTCGGTCTTGCGCCGCTCCGAGCTGAGGCTGCGGTCCGTGCGCTCGCGCTCGCTGCTGGCGTGTTTCGGTGTGGCGGGCATGGCGGTGACCAACCATGCAATCCGGGTGCCTCCCACCGACAAAGGCGGCGCCGAGCCCGCTCACAGATCCGTGATCTGGTAGTCCTTGATCTTGTAGAGCAGCGCGCGGTGGCTGATCTCGAGCACCTCGGCGGCGCGCGTGCGGTTGCCCTTGGTCTTCTGCAGGGCGCGGCGGATCAGGATCTCTTCGATGATGCGCATCGTCTTCTTGACGCTGAGCTCACCGCTGGCGAGCTGCATCTGCACCGGGTCGCGTGCCTCGCGGATGCGCTCGGGCAAATCGGTGGGAATGATGACGTCACCCTCGCACAGCACCATGGCGCGCTCGATCGTGTTCTCGAGCTCACGCACGTTGCCGGGCCAGCTGTACTCGTAGAGCAGGCGGCGCGCTTCGGTGTCGAGGCCGCGGATGCTCGTGCCGAGGCGCGCGTTGTTGCGCGCCACGAAGTGATCGATCAAGAGGGGCACGTCTTCTCGCCGATCCCGCAGCGGCGGACAGTGAATGGGCAGCACGTTCAGGCGGTAAAACAGGTCTTCGCGGAAACGGCCGGCCTTGGTTTCGGCCATCAGATCGCGGTGCGTGGCGGTGATGATGCGCACGTCGACCTGGACGTCGCGGGTCTCGCCCAGCCGCCGGATCTTCTCGTCTTCCAGCACGCGCAGGAGCTTGACCTGCAGGCCCAGCGGCAGCTCACCGATCTCGTCCAGGAAGAGCGAGCCGGTGGTGGCTTCTTCGAACAGTCCGCGCCGATCGTGGATGGCGTCGGTGAAGGCACCCTTCTTGTGACCGAAGAGCTCGCTCTCGAGCAGGTTCTCGGGAATGGCGCCGCAGTTGACGGCGACGAACGGTCCGCCGCGCCTGCTGGACCGACGATGGATCGCCCGCGCGATGAGCTCCTTGCCGACGCCGCTCTCGCCGGTGACGAGCACCGTCGTCTTGTAGTCGGCGATCTTGCTGATGGTGCGGAAGATCTCGGTCATCTTCTGGCTCTTGGCCAGGATGTCCTCGAACTTGTTCTCCTTGCGGATCTCGTCGCGCAGCGCGCGGTTCTCGCGACGCAGCGACTCGCGCTCCTCGGCCTTGCGCAGCGTGAGCACGACCTCGTCCGGCTTGAACGGCTTCTGGACGTAGTCGTAGGCGCCGGCCTTCATGGCCTCGATCGCCATGTCCGTGTTGCCGTAGGCGCTCATCACGATCACGGTCGCTTCGTTGCCCTTGGCCTTGAGCGTGCCGAGCAGGTCGAGCCCGCCCATCTTCGGCATGCGGACGTCGGTCAAGATGACGTCCGGGCCGAAGGCGTCGACCAGCCCGAGGGCCTCTTCACCGCTCGAGGCCGTCTCGACCTCGTAGCCGTGACGCTTCAGCAAGGTGCGCAGCACCAGCCGGAGATTTTCCTCGTCATCGACCACCAGAACGCGTCGCACTGTGAAAAAAATGCTAACCGTCAGCCCTCCGGCCTGCAACGCCTTCATAGCGCGGGGCTGGAAATGGCTGCCCGGGTCTGGTACGCCGGGCCGATGTTGTGCGGACTCGACCAGCTCTATACCGGCGGCCTCTCGAACCTTCGCCGCCGTTTGCGTAGCTCCAGGATCGCCGTCCTGACCCACGCCGCGGCCGTCGACCGCCGGGGGCGACAAACGCTCAGTGTCCTGGAGGAGCTCGGCGCGACCCCTCGCGTCGTGTTCGCCCCGGAGCACGGCTTCGACGCCGACGCTCAGGCGGAGGAGGCCGTGGCTTCGCGCGGGGTGCCCGAGAACGGCGAAGCGGTGTCGTTCGTCAGCCTCTACGGCAGCTCACGCGAGGCGCTGGTACCGCAAGCCGAGCACCTCGAGGGCATCGAGCTCCTGCTGATCGACCTCTGCGACGTCGGCTCTCGCTACTACACGTACGTGTGGACGGCGCTGCTCGCAGCCCGCGCCGCGGCCGAGCGCGGCATCCACACCGTGGTGCTCGATCGCCCGAACCCGATCTCCGGCGATCCTGCGACGCTCGAAGGGGCGCCGCAAGAAGAAGGCTTCAAGTCATTCGTCGGTCTGGAG